>JAUVEQ010000100.1 GCA_030594725.1 Methanobacteriota archaeon | reverse complement strand
AGAGGTCAGGGTCACCGACACCCAGGCGCCACCTGTGCCCCTGGATGTGAAGGTCTTCGACAACCTGGACAGCGATCTCCTGGTCAGCTGGGACCCCGGGGACAGCCCCGATATCGAGGGATACGAGATCTATCTCGAGACCGCCCCGTTCTCGGACGCAAGCTCCCTCGATCCCACGGCCACCGTCAGGGGCATGCGGGTGAGCAGCTTCCGTGTTGGAGGCCTCGAGGCCGGCAAGACCTACCATGCGGCCGTGGCCGCGGTGGACTGGAACGAGAACGCCGACCGCCGGGTGGCCAGCGTTCCCGGCACCCCCACGGACGTGGTCGCGCCGCCGGAGGTCAGGGGCCTGGACGCCTCGACGCCCCAGGCGCCCGATTCCGAGGGAGAGGCACTGGTGAAGTGGAGCGCCTCGACCGCCGATGACGTGGACCACTACAACATCTACATCTCGCTAACGCCCATCGACAGCCTCCAGAACTTCGCACCATGGGGTACCGTCCCCGCCTCCGAGACCTCGTTGGTGGTCGGCGACCTCAACGCGGGGGTCAAGTACTACTTCGCTGTGACCGCGGTGGACTGGGCCGGACACGAGGGCCCGTCGAAGTACTCCGTCGGCAGCCGTGCCTCGACCGCCGAGCCTCCGGAACCGGTCCGGGGACTGGCCGCGGTCCAGGCCGGGGAGGGCAGCGTCCGTCTCGCCTGGGAGTCCAACAACATCACGGGCTCCCCCGTCGTCAGGTACAGGGTCTTCATGAGCCTCGAGCCCATCACCGACCTGGCGGACGAGGACGTGACCAGCGTTGGCAACGCCTCCGCGGGCCCCGACCCCACCATCCTGGTGACCGAACTGGAACCCGGTACCACCTACTACTTCTGCGTGGATGCAATGGACGACCGGGGACGCATCAGCGCAGGTTCCCTGCCCTCCGCCTCGGTGACCCTGTCGCTCCCCCCCGAGGAGGGGACGGACCTCTGGGAGGTGTACGGGCCCTACGTCACCGGCATCCTCATCGTCGTCATCATAGGCCTGCTGGCATACGTGGCCATGAACCGCCAGCGCAGGTTCGGCCGCATCCTCAGTCGCCGTCCCTCTTGGGAGCAGAACAAGAACGGAGGCAACGGGAAGTGACGGGCAGGGCACCGGTGGTGGTCGCGGGCCTACTGCTGGTCATCCTTGCCGTAGCGGCCATGCCCTCGGCCGGTATCATCATCGGGACTGTGATCATCGACGGCCAGGTCACGGACGCGGATGGCGCTCCCCTGGAGGACGCAAGGGTCGTTGTCGTCGGCTGGGAGGAGTACAACGCCACCACGGACGAGAACGGGTCCTACATCATGGTGGCCCCGTTCCTGGAGGTCGGACATACCCTCAAGTTCACCCATCCCGGCCTTGTCCCGAGGGACATCTCCACCGGCCCCCTCGAACCCGAGGGCTGGGTGACGATAAACGCCACCCTCTCCGAGGCGCCTCCACGAGCCGTTCTTCACATCGTTCTCCTCCCCTGGAACCCCCTGGGTTCCAACTACGGGTTACGCCAGGACGAGATCACCGTCATCAACGCCAGCGGGACCCCCTCCTTCGAGTGGTCGGATACAGAATCCGAGGCTGACGTGAACGTCCCCGCCCCGGGCTCCTACCAGGTGATCGGGACCCGCCCGGGATACTACCCCGCTACGGTGATGATCGACGTGGTCCGTGGTGACCGGATAGATGTGGACGTGGACTTCACGGGCCTCAAGAAGCCCACGTACGGCGTCGTCAACGGCACGGTCGAGCACAGGACCGTCCCCCTCGCCAACGTCACCATCGTGGCAGAGCCAGAGGAGGGCGAGCTGACCCGATCATACCAGGCCGTCACCGACAGCGACGGCCACTTCTCGATGGACCTTCCCGGGGGCAACTTCAGCATCCGGGTCCAGCTGGAGGGCTACTCCAAGCTGAGCCAGGGATTGGATGTCGATGTGGGCAAGGAATACGAGCTGTACTTCCCCATGAGCGTTGCCCAGGAGACGGCAGGCGGGACGAGCTCGTACGTAGGCCTCCTGGTTGCGGCGGTGCTCGTAGCGGTCCTGGCGGTCATCGTGGTCATGGCCCTTCGGACCCAGAGGAGGAACGCGGCCGTCGAGGCCGAGGTAGCGGCCCGGAAGGACGAGCTGCGTTGCCCGTCGTGCGACGCCCTGGCGCCCAAGGACACCGACAGTTGCGCCGAGTGCGGGACCGCCTTCCCCTGGAAGAGCTTCCGGTGCCCGGACTGCGGGGCGGTCATGGAGTTGGATGCCACCCGTTGTCCCGAGTGCGGGAACCAGACCTTCGACCTTCACAGGGGGTGAGGATGCGACCTTGAGACCCAGACCCTTGCTGGCGGTCCTCCTGCTCATCACCCTATTCATGATAGCAGCGGCGGCCACGTCCGTCGCGGGAGAGGACACGGGTACCCTGGTGGGCGACATCACCATCGTCGGCCAGGAGAACCTGCGTGACGGAGAGGTGGTCGTGTCCTTCGCGGGGACCGACGACGAGGCTGGCAACACAGGTTTCGACAGTGCCGATCCACATTACAGCATCGACCTTGCGCCCGGGGACTACACCGTATACGCTTGGGCACCCGTGTTCCACAACTCCGCCAGGGTGCCCTTCACCATAGTGGCGAACGGGACGACCTGGGTCAATCTTACCGTTGTGAGGCAGGAGGAGGTCCTCGGCACGGTGTCCACACCGAAGGGCGACCCCGTGGAGGACGCCGTCGTCCAGTTCCTACTGGACGGGACCCTCGAAGGAGCCACCGAGACCGACGACGAGGGTAGGTTCCGGGACAGCCTCGCCCCGGGCACCTACGAGCTCAAGATCACCAAGGCCGATTTCCACGATATCCTGCAGCAGTTCACTCTGGACCCCGGCGAGGTGTTGAACCTCACCCTTGAGATGGAGCCCGTGCCGAAGGAGGAGACGGTGGAGGAGTTCCCCGTCATGACGGCAATGGTGCTCCTGTTCATAGTGGTCGTCACCGTCCTCTCGATCGGCCTGGTCGCCCGTCAGGCCCGGAGATTGCGCCTAGCCCAGATGAAGGCCGAAGCCGAAAGGACCCGGGACCTGGCATGCCCCGAGTGTGGGGCTGTCGTTCCGGAGGGAGAGAGGAAATGCCCCGAGTGCGACCACGTCCTCCAGGTCCGGTGCGAGGATTGTGGAAGGTCCATGGACATGGGGACCCCGGAATGTCCCGAGTGCGGGAGTTCGATGGATTGACCGTGGTGGGGTACGGTGGATAAGGATTACTGGCAAGCCTCGAACGTGACAGCACCGCCTTCACCGGAACCCACCGTCGACTCACGATCGACACACCATTGTCTGAGCATGGTTTTCGTTTTCTAATCCTTGGTAACGTACGATCACGCAAGGCTTCGAAAGAACGGTAATGTTTTTCTATCCTTGAGGACATGAGCACGAACCTTCGTTACAAGAAGGGGGGGTTCGAAATGGTAAGTCAGAAGTTTGTGGCGTTTTTGCACCAGCTTATTAGTCGTGAGTTCAAGGGGATGCTGGCCCAGGCACCTGATGTACGCGTTTTGGGAAGCGCTGAGGATCAATATGCGGGAATGGCAGCGAGCCTGAAGACCTCATTGGTTCCTTTCACATCCACATCATACCAAGCATCGGAGTTCATCTACGTTAGATTGAACCTGGCCGACGATGTCGTTCCATCGATGGACTTCGCCGCACCTGTCCTCAACGTGAAGGAGACATCGGTGCAAGGTGTGGCAACCTTCGTGGCCGCCGTACCGGCTCCCGCAGCCGAGACCTACGTGGAAAGGATGGTCGGTTGGAAGTACCAGCTCCTTCCATACAATCTCCTGAAGGCCGGCAACAAACCCAAGGCAATCGTCAAGCAGGGCATGATAAGATCAAATGCGGTGAACCAGATAAATGGGAACAAGAAACTGTGCAACAAATTACGTGCACCCAATTCCTCGAACGTGGAGAAACCATTCCCTGGGAGGGGGCACTATTCGATCAAGTTCGATGTTGATAATTATCCCGGTGGCATGTTCTGCGTCGTTCCATTCAAAGGTAACTCTATTCTGGTCTCGAGAGAGGCAGGCACTCACAAGAGCAAGGTGGATAATCCCTCATGGGCTCTCAAAGAGAGATTCCTGGCCTTCAAGGGGGTTGCATCAGCCCTCAAGCAATACCCGGACCGTGCTTCCCTCCTCGATGGTCAGTTCTTCGTCGATACCACATTGCAGATAGCCCTGGTCCCGATCTTGGCGGGTCTCGAGGAGAGGCCCATCTGAGGAATGGGATAGTCAATTCCAAAACGGTATCGACATCAAGATGGTGAGTCATAGGAAGTGTATTCGTTAACAGCCGAACCCAACCTAACTCCTTCGATACCGGATGGTAAGACCCCACAAGCCCCCTCCATCGGAACCAAAGCTCACTATGTTTGGCTGATGACCGGAAATAAGGACTGTTGGCATGTCTCAGAAAAATGATGCTGAAATCAGGTGATTCGGCAGGATTCATTATTGTCGGAAGGTTTCATTTTTTTCTGTGTATTACATTGTACTGATTTATTAAAATTGGAACCTACGACGGCGAGCCCTCGTCCTCTCCGTTGACGCCGTAGCCCATCTCCGGACTTCCCAGGTAGGCCTCAGCGACCATCTTCGACAGCTGGAGCACCCTGTCCCTGGCCATGGGCCTGTCCTCGCCCCGGAGCCGCAACCGCCTGTCCGACAGAACCGCGAACCGGACGGTGTCGATGACCTCCTCGGCAAGCTCCCTTGCGGGGAATGCCTCGGGTCCCCTCACCTCCACGACCAGCTCGACATACTCGGGTCCCGGCATGACGGCGATGGCCACGATGAGGGGCCCGTCCTCCTCGGTGCGGGATACGAACAGGCGCCAGGTTCCACCCCCGGCAAGGTCGCCGTCCATCATTGGCATGAGACCGTGGGGGAACTCCAGGGTCTCCAGGATGATCTTGGAGGGCACCCGCGGGAACCGGACGCCCCGTCGGCCGACGGTGTCCTCGATGGGCACCCAATCCAACTCTCCCGGTCGATGGATGGCCGACGAGACCAGGGTGGTCGCCTTGGCGGGAAGCTCCTGGCGTACCTTGCGGGTCCCGGCCTTTGCGGACACCTTCGCCAGCACCCGGGTCAGCTCTCCCGGTTCGTCCTCGGGGTCGGGAACGGGTGCCACTCGCATCTGGAATGTCGCGGCCGCGCTCCTTCCCGTCGCCAGGGTGCCCAGTTCCACCCGGTGGGGCCCCTTGTGGCGCAACCGGTCGCCGGCGATGCTGAACTCGACCGCCAGCTCCTCCAGGTCCTCGGCGAGGGTGTTGTCCACGCTCACGACCAGTTCGGCCGTGTCCTCCCGGGTCAACATCGCCTGCCTGGTCCGGAGCCTGCCCATCGGTGGCGGCGTCGAGAGGGGCGACATATCCGCACCCTCTCCATCGGGTACCATTATCTCGGGTTTCGGGGGCACGCCCACCTTGACCCCGACGGGCATGTCGGAGCCCTTGACGCGAAGTTCCTTGGAGGCGACCACGTAGGCGCCCCGCACGTCCTTGGTGGCCTCCTCACCGATCTTGATGATGGAGCTCTTCCTGAAGTAGAGAAGGGAGTTGTCAAGGACCTGGACACGGACCCTCAGCGGCTCCAGGACCCTCTCAACACGCCTGAGGTCGGGCCAGGGGTTCCTCACGGCCTGGTCGACCTCCTCCTGGACATCCCAGTAGGATTTTGAGATCTTGTCCAGCCGCACCCGCTCGCCATCCAGCTCCTGGAGCTGGTCACGGAGCTGGACCGACCGGGCCATGGCGGCGTCCGCACCCACGCCGCCGCGCTGGGAGATCTCCTCCTGGACCCGGAGGGCCACCATGGTGTTGAGGACCATCGTGTCCCTGGCTTCCATGGTCTCCCTGAGCAGGCGTGGGTCTGCGTCATTGCGCACCCTGAGGGCTCCCAAGGTCCTGTCCAGGACATCCCTTCCAAACAGGGTCCTGATATCGGGCACGGGCTCGAGACCCAGCTGCCCGATCCATATGATGGCCTCCTCCCGGTCGCGTCGGATCCGCCGGCGATTCGTGGTGACCATGCGGACGACCGGCACCGAGGCCACCATACCCACCCCGAGGAGGAAGATGCCTGCAGCCCAGGTGTTGTGGACCGAGGGGATGAAGTCGCCGTTGTCCCCGGACCCGTCACCGTCGGTGTCGGCCCACTCCGTCGGGTCCTTGGGGAAGAGGTCCCCGTTGTCACCCACGCCATCGTTGTCCGTGTCCTTCCATTCCGTGGGGTCCATGATGAAGATGTCGCGGTTGTCACCCACGCCGTCCCCGTCGGTGTCCGTATGCTCGGTGGCATCCGACGGGAAAGCATCCCGTGAGTCGGCATAGAAGTCCCCGTCGGTATCGGGCCCCCACAGGGCGACCTTGCCGAACCCGGCAGCGGTCACCAGGTTGTGGTCATCCCTCCAGACCACATCGGAGATCGAGTAGTTGTGGAACCTCAGGGTCTGGGTACGGGAGCGCTGCGCCATGTCCCAGATCTCGATGTGTCCGTTGCTTCCCCCCACTGCGACCCGGTCCCCGAACTGGTCGAAGCACACCAGGTGGCGGGTGGCGCCCTGGAAGTCGGTCTCCAGGTGGACGACGGAGCGGCCCTGGTCCACGCTGACGGAGTGTATCATGCCGTTCCGGGTCGCCGCGGAGATGACGACGTGGCCATGGGAATAGCCCATCCCCATGACCGTCGAGCCCAGGTCCACGATCAATGTGGCGTCACCGGAGCTCTCCACTGCCCATATCTGACCCAGGTTCGTTCCCACCAGCAGCGTGTTGGCTCCGAAGCCGTAGGCCACTCCCGCCGGGAGCCAGAACGCGCTCGTGGGGATCTGGGCCGCAAGATCCTCTGGGAGGTCCTGTGAAAGAATGAAGATCACGTCCAGGGTCAACATGTTGACAAAGGAGATCGTCATATCGGAGTCGGGACCGAGGCCCACGACCGCCAGTTTCGACTGGAATTCGGAGACCGCGGTGCCCCTCACCGTACCGGTCATCACGTCCATCTTCCATATGGAATTTGCCATTTCCAGGTCCATGGCGATGAGCCTGCCCATCTCGTCGACGGCCAGGTATCTCTCTTCGATGATGTTGACGGCGACTATGGGGGAGCCCGACAGGGAGGTCAATGCCGTGGCCTTGCCGGTCTCGATGTTCCATGCGATGACCCCTTCAGGGCCCCGCGCGATCAGGGCGAAATCGCTGTCGGGATCGGCATCCACGTCGGAGATCGGATAGTCGCTGTAGGAAGGGCCGTACTTTTTGGCAAGCCCCATGTTGTCCACGTCGACCGCTGCGGACAAAGGCACAAGAACGGTCGCACTGGCAAGGGTTAGTAGCAACAGCAATCCTGCCCAAGGTCGCCAGTGCATGACACATCAATGCGCCCTTTTAATGAATAAACCTTTCGTACACAGGCACCGTTGGCCCGAGGTCGCCCATCGCACAACCTTCATATAATGGTGCTTGCGTATCGTCTGGCATGGACGTCCGCCGCGGTCCCCTGCGCGTACTTGCCGTACTACTGCTCCTCTTCGTCCTGGCGACACCGCCGTTGGGCTCCTCAGCGGACGACGGACCGGAACCCTCCGACCCCTTCGGTCCCCCGGAGGGTCCTATCCCCTTCCCCATAATCAACGTGTCCAGCTCCTACGAGGAGGACCGGTTCCCAACGGTCTACGAGGACGGGGAGACGCTCCGTGTCATCTGGAACAAGGGCGCTCGGGACATGTTCGTGTACCATGTGGTGCAGAGGGAGTTCGATGGTCAGGAGTGGCAGGAGGGCGAGGACTGGGTGTCGGTGGAGGACACCAAGGACCAGGACCCCGTTGCCCACGAGCACTACTCCCACGAGGGCACTGCCATCCGATTCAACGACCTCATCTACTTCGCATTCGCCTCGGACGACCCCGCCTACACCAACGGCACCGAGCACGACATCGTGCTGAGGACGCACGATCCCGACACCGGGACCTGGGGCCCGATAATCGAGGTCACGCCCAAGGACGATTACCAGGACCGGGAACCGCGGCTCGCGGTGTTCCAGGACCGACTGGTCATCGCCTGGCGGACCAACGACCCGGGCAAGGCCGAGGGGACCGACGAGGACCTGGTGATGCGCACCTACGACGGGGCCGCCTTCTCCGACATCGTGCCCATATCCCCCGACGAGGACGGATACATGGACGCCAAGCTGGACATGGTGGTGGCCCAGGGTCGCCTCGCCATGACCTGGCAGTTCAACAACCGCACCAACGGAGCCTCGGACTGGGACGTGCTCTTCCGCGAGTGGAACGGCACGGGATGGACCTCCCGACCCGTAGCGGTGTCCCCGGACCCGTCCCGGGTGGCCAAGCTGCCCAGGATGGACACCCTTGCCGGCGAGCCCTTCATAGTATGGGAGTCCCGGCCGGCGGCAGGCCAGGTCGGGGCGGTCGGCATCCGGGCAAGGGTCATGCACGGGACCCAACCCGGGAAGATGGTGGAGGTCACCCGCCCCGGGAGCACCTCGGAGAACGTCCAGCCCGAGGTGGTGACCGCCGGCGATAATGCCTACATACTCTGGTCATCCTTCGACGACAGCCTCACCCATGGCGCGGACTCCGACATCGTGATGGTGGAGTACGACGGCGAGGAGCTGGGTGACCTGGTCGAGGTGTCCCATCCCAACGATGGCCCCGAGGTCAACGAGGGCTTCGTTGTCGCCTGCGTGTTCCAGGACAACCTGTACGCCGTCTGGCGCATGATGTACCCCGTGGACCCCAGCCTACCCCTGGACGTGCCGGTGAACGAGGACATCGTGATGCGCAGGGT
>JAUVEQ010000120.1 GCA_030594725.1 Methanobacteriota archaeon | reverse complement strand
AAACCTTCATATACGAATGGGTCATTCCGACCCCCATGGCCAAGGGCTCTGGCAAACGGAAGAAGGGTGACAAGTCCAAGGGGAAGGACAAGTCCTCCAAGAAGGGTAGCAAGCCCAAGAAGGCGCAGATGGCCCACAAGCCCCACCGCTACAGCCCCATCAGGACGAGCCGCCACGAGAGCTCGATGGATGAGGTCAGCGCCAAGAGGGCCTTCCTCACCTCCTTCGTCCTCTTCTCCATCATTCTCGCGCCCATCTGCGGGGTCGCGGCCTATTTCGCCAGGGATTTCGGATCCATCGCGGAGTATTTCTCGGGCCGCGAGGAGGCCTTCATCATGGGAATGATCATAGGTGTGCTCATTGCATTCGTGATATCGATCCTCTTCACGCGAAAGGCCATCGCCCAGCCGACCTAGGGCCCCAAGGAACCTATTCTCTTTGCGGGGGCAGTAGCCTCATTCCAGCGTCTCCAACTCGAAGGTGACGTTGAGCCCCTCGAGGACGGCATGGACCTTGTCAGCGAACCAGATGGCGTCCTGGACGGTGGCGTTCCTGTCCCACTCGTACACGAGGTCCCGATGACCCTGTGTGGCCTTGAAACCCAGCATGTAGAGCCGGTCAAAGATGTCGGATGGCCTGGCTCCCTCCGAGGAGAACATCAGTTGAATGTACGTCTTCATGCTAACATATTGGGATTCCCCGGGCGGCTTATAATCCTTCGTATTTGGAACTGGCACCATCTCCCACGCCTCCCCTAAAGGCTTATCATGCCCCGTAGCCTTCCGGAGGTCGGTGAACCCACTGGAGGATGCCGTGGCGGCCGTGGCCGCCCGGATAAGGGATGCCAAGGACGTTTACATCGTCTCCCACATCGATGCGGACGGTATGAGCTCTGGCTCCATCGCATATCGGACCGTTCGACGTCTCGGGCTCCGGCCCGAAGTGGACTTCATCAAGCAGCTCGACGACTTCGTCATCGAACGACTCTGCAAGGAGGTCCCCGAGGGGACACTCGTGTGGTTCACGGACCTGGGCTCGGGCCAACTTGACCGTCTCCGGGGTATCGACTGTGTTGTCACCGACCACCATCAACCCGCGTCCACGGAGGTGAGCGGAGCACTGCTCGAGGGCGGTTCGTTCGTCCAGGCCAATCCCCATCTGGCGGGCGTCGATGGAGCCCAGGAGATCTCGGGGGCCGGCATGGCCTACCTGACGGCACGGGCCGTCGACAAGGTCAACCTGGACCTGAGCATGCTGGCGATAGTCGGGGCGGTGGGGGACATGCAGCATTCCCGCGAGGGGCGCCTCGTGGGCCTGAACGCCTCCATCGTCGAGGAGGCCGTCGAGGCAGGCATCGTCGAGGTCCACATGGACCTGGCGTTCTTCGGTCGCGAGACCCGGCCGATCCACAAGTTGCTCCAGTACTCCAGTCCCGCGATACCCGGTGTATCGGGCACGGAGATGGGGGCCATGGAGGTCATCAAGGACGCCGATGTGGAGCCCAAGGAGGGGGCCGATTGGCGTACCTGGTCGGACCTCTCGATCGAGGAGAAGCAGCGCATCATCGCACGGCTCGGTGAGATCCTCCTCACCCAGGGGCACGGCCACAAGGCGGTCTCCCGTCTGGTCCAGGAGGTCTACACGTTCCCGGCCGAGGAGCGGGGTTCCGAGACCCGGGATGCCATGGAATTCGCAACCCTCCTCAACGCCTGTGGCCGATACGGCATGGCACGGGTCGGGATGGAGGTGTGCCTGGGTGATCGGATGGACGCGATGACAGAGGCCAAGCGCCTCCAGGGCTCCCACAGGGCCAAGCTCGTCGATGGTCTGCGCAAGGTCCAGAGCCTGGGAGTCGTCTCGAGGCGGTCCATCCAGTTCTTCCACGCCGGGGATACGATCCCCGACACCATCGTCGGAACGGTGGCCAGCATGGCCCTTCAGGCCCCCGGGATCGACCTGGACCCTGGACTGCCGATCATCGCCCTTGCCAAGAAGCGGGACGAGCCCGGGGTGATCAAGGTATCGGGCCGCGGCACCCGGGACCTGGTGGACGAGGGCCTCGACCTTGCCAAGGCCATGACGGAGGCCGCATCGGGCGTGGGAGGCATAGGTGGCGGACACGACATCGCCGCCGGGGCATCCATCCCCGAGGGGAAGGAGGAGAAGTTCCTGTTGGCCCTGGACGCCATCGTCGCGCGACAAGTCCCTCGGCTAGCGGGCGACGACGGCGACCAGGACGCTTCAGAGTCCACTTAGTCGTCTATCGTCCAGGCCTCTTTCCAAGCAGAGGAGTCCCTCTGTATCCCGCCCCTGCCCGAGCCTGCGGACCTGCCCAGATATCCGCTGTCCGGGCCGGTCGGGTTGGTGAGGTCCTTGAACTCGTCGATGTTGGCGATCCCGTCACCATCCGGGTCGCCCCAGGTACCGTTGTCCCCCTCGGGATCGAAGGGGTTCAGGCCGTACACCAATTCGTACCAGTTGGACATCCCGTCACCGTCGTTGTCGCTGAGCAATGCCTCCCAGCCGTCGATGATGCCGTCGTAGTCGGTGTCCCAGTCGTTGGGGTCCGGCGTGATGTCGTTGATACCGTCCCGGTCCAGGTCGATGCCGTAAAGGTACTCCTCCAGGTTGCAGAAGGACTCGTTCTCCAGCACGGGATCGATCCTGCCGTCCCTGTTGATGTCGTACTCTGTGATGATGTATTGGCCGTACTGGTCCCGCTGGAGCGAGTAGTTGATGCCGTCCCAGTCCGGGTCCTCGTACGGGTCGCTCGGGTCGAGGGGTGACAGGTTGGGCTTGGCGGTGAACGGGTCCCAGTAGGCGTAAGTGGCCTCCCAGCCGTCTGGCATGCCGTCGCCGTCCGTGTCTGGGTCCGTCGGGTCCGTGTGGCTCACGTCGCGGGCGTGCTCCGCCGAGTTGTTGAGACCGTCCCGGTCCATGTCCCCCGCGCCCTCCGGGATGCCGTGGACGTCGTACGCCGTTATCGGGCTGAGGGACTGTACCTCCCGGGTCGGGTTCAAGGGACGGTGTGTCACCGTGAAGTACAACGGGAATGGGTCTGTGTCGTCGGCCGATCCGTCGCCGTCGGTGGAGGTCTTGGTCGGGTCCGTCGGGGCATGGCCGTACGGATCGCTGGCAAAGATGTACTCCTCGTAGTTGGTCCAGTTGTCGTCATCGTCGTGCCGGTCCGCGTCCTCGGGATCCGTGTGATCGAGGATCTGGCTGTACATCCGCTCGAACCAGTCGGCGATGCCGTCCTCGTCCTGGTCATAAGAGTCACGGGATGACATGATCTCGTGGTCGAACAGGTCGGTCTCATCGTCGCCGTCCGTGTCCGGATCGAAGGGGTCGAGGTCGAAGATGTACTCGTCGATGTTGACGAGCAGGTCGTGGTCGGGGTCCTCCCACCTGTCCGTGGGCTTGAGGGGATCCAGGTCCATGAGCACCTCCCACCAGTCGGGCATCAGGTCACCGTCGGAGTCCGAGTAGACGGGTATGCGCCGTAGGTAGGGCCAGGGTGTGGAGGTGCGAGCCTCCATGGCCTGCCCGCCCTGTTCCGGGTCCCAGGGGTCCAGCCGGTACATGTACTCCATGATGTTGCTGACACCATCCCCGTCCCAGTCGTTCAGCAGGTCGGGGATCCCGTCCAGGTTGGCATCGCGCCTGAACTCCGCCCACTTGTAGACCCCGGAGTTCTCCCGTTCCCACCAGGTGGGGAGACCGTCGTTGTCGATATCGGAGTAGTCGAACTCATAGCCGTCGAGCATGCCGTCCGAGTCGGTGTCGGGATTCAGTGGATCGCAGGTCTCCATCTTGTCCACGGTGGACTGGTCGTAGTCCTCGAGTACCTCGTCCCCGTCACCGAGTCCGTCAGAATCCGTGTCGGGGTTCAATGGGTCGGTGCTCCCCTGGTAGGGCCTGTCAACGGACCAGCTCCAGTCCTGTTCCTGCTTGTCATCGAGACGGTCCGAGTCGGTGTCAGAGAGGGTAGGCGAGGTCCGCTGGATGCCTGGCTCGCGGGGATGGACATCCGTGAACCACTCGTGCCAATCGTCCAATCCCTCGCCGTCAGTGTCCGGGTCGGAGGCGTTGGTCCTGTAGATGAAGATCTCGTTGTAGTCGTTGAGGTCGTGCTCCTCGTCTACGCCCTCGGGAAGGCCCACGGATGGGATGCCGGGACGTCCGTCGTCGACCACGCCGTCATGGTCGTCATCGATGCCATTGTTCTGGAGGATCGCGGAATCCCCGTCGTTGTCGATGCCGTCCAGGATCTCTTCGTTGGGGTCGTAGTTCCCGTCGCCGTCCTCGTCGTCCAGAACGTCGTCAAGGTCCGTGTCGCAGTACGTGGGGTCGGTGTGATAAGAGGTGATCACGCCATCGACCGTCACGTAGAAATCGAGGACCACCTCCTCGTAGTCGGACAGGAAGTCCCGGTCGGTGTCTTGGTCGCGTGGATTTGTGTCGTTCAAGAACTCCTGCCAGTTGTCAAGCTGGTCCTCGTCCAGGTCCCCGTTGGCGTCGTTGGGGTTCTTGGGGTTGAGGCCGTACTCGACCTCCCAGCCGTCCATCATCATGTCCGAGTCCGTGTCGTTCATGTCGGGGCGGGTGTCGTGGATGAACTCCCGGTAGTTGACCAGCTTGTCGGCGTCCTCGTCGGCGAAGCGGTCACTGGCGTTGTCGGGCTGCAACTTGAAGTGGATCTCCCAGCCGTCCCACATCTCGTCCCCATCGGTGTCCACGTTGTTGGGGTCGGTCCCCAGATAGACTATCTCGTCAAAGTCGTTCGTTGTCCCCGCACCGAAGGGATACGAGTCGTTGTCGGTGTCAGCCTCCACGGGATTGGTGTTCATGATGTACTCGTGGATGTTGTATCCGACCAGGACGGTGTCGAAGGGATTCGCACCATACGGGGGCTCGAACACGCCGTCCCCATCCGGGTCCACCCAGAGCCACCTGACAAGGTTCCACCGGGTGTCGATGACGTCGCCATCGGGGTCACGGTAGGCATCAAGGCCTGATGTGGGATCTATTTCCACGACCCACTCCACATCCCCGGTATCGGGATCGATGAGCCGGAGGCCATAATGACTCTCCCAGCCATCGTTCATCCCATCCCCGTCCGTGTCTGGTACGGTGGGGTCGGTCTGGTTGTAGACCCTCATCTGTATCGGGTGTTCAATGTCACCCATGTAGAAGCGTGACCTGTACTCCATGATGTTGGTGAACTCCTCGCCACCCCGGACCTCGATCCAGCAGGCGCCCGCGAACTCCTGGAAGTATCCCTGGACATCCACACGGTCCCCGATGAGCTGTTGCCCTTCACGGGTCTGTCCGTAGGCCCTGAGGTCCACTGGACGATTGGCATTGGGTTGGATCACTATCCGGAGCCAGTCACGGCTCGTATCCCCGCTCTCCTCGGCCACTTGGATGGTTATCTGCTGGTCCACCCCTTGACCCGCTCCGAGAGGGAAGGTCCCATTGTCCATGACATGGACCCCGCTCAGCCGGATCAGGCTCTGCCGGTAGAGGGGAGGGTTCTGGATGAGCCGCTTGATGCTCTTCTCATCGTAGTCCGCGTCGGGAGCCAACCCTAGGTCGGTAAGGGTAACGGAATCGTCGTAGCGGTCGATGCGGCCGTTCCGGTTGTAGTCGTACCCGTCGTTGTCCGGGTCCTCGTACGCGTCGTTGGGGTCCGTGGGATCTATCAGCAGTTCCTCGGTGAAGGGATCCACCACATCGATCCACCGGACCTCCCAGAAATCGTCCATCCCGTCCCCGTCGGTGTCGGGGTCGTAGATGTTCGTCCCGTAGTCGTAGTTCTCCTCGATGTTGGACAGGCCGTCCCCATCGAAGTCGTCCTTGGGGGCGCCCAGGGGGTCGGACTTAGCCTCCAACCACATCAGCGACTCCGTGGGTTGATATTCCGCCTGTTGCAGGGAGATGCCGATGGACAGAAGGAGAACCATCAGGAATGATGTCACCACGAGGGCTAACATCACACGTTCGTACCTATCCTGCCCACCTGAACGGCTCTCCAGACCCAGCATCCGCTAAACCTCCATATGCGTGTATTATCGAGTTCCCTGGGTTAGATTATAACCCGTTGCCCCTTGTGCATTCTCGTTATAAATCCGTTTAGCCTTGGTTGATTGAATGGTGACACGTCATAGCATGCTGGGGGGTGTCAAGGCATGGGAGAAGAAGGGGGGGTGAGGGGACCCGGCGGGTCCCCTCTGATAGAGGTTGTCATCATGATGGCCCGGGCTCATTGGATACTATGGGCCCCTCGGGGGACCGGGGTCCGTCCGACCTGGTGCCTCGGACCTAGTCCTCCTCGCGCCTGTCGGTGGCCTCGTCGAGGTACCTCGGGGGCATCGGTGGCATGCCCATGGAATCCTCGATGGTGTCCGGATTGGACATGGGGTCCCTCGGATTGGTGTTATTGAGGAACTCCTGGAGGTTGGTGAAACCATCCTCATCGGGGTCGCCGAAGGTGCCGTTGACCCCCTCGGGGTCGAAGGGATTGAGGCCGTAGACCAGCTCGAACCAGTTGGACATCTGGTCGGCGTCGTTGTCGTTCCACAGGGCCTCCCAGCCATCGGACATTTCGTCCTCATCGGTGTCGTACCTGTTGGGGTGGGGAGTGAGGTCGTTGATGCCGTCCCGGTCCAGGTCGTCACCGTAGAGGTACTCCTCCACGTTGCAGAAGGACTCGTTCTCCAGGACGGGGTCGATCCAACCATCGCCGTTGTAGTCCCTCTCGCGGATGATGTAGTTGCCCTGGGGGTCCTTCCCGCCCGTGTAGTTGATACCATCCCAGTCCGGGTCCTCGAATGGGTCGCTCCCATCGAGGGGGTTCAGGTTCGGCTTGGCGGTGTACGGGTCCCAGAGGGCGTGGACGACCTCCCAGCCGTCGGGCATGCCGTCGGCGTCGGAGTCGGGATCTGTGGGATTGGTATGACTGACGTCCCTTGCGAACTCCGCGGAGTTGTTCAACCAGTCCTGGTCCATATCACCCTCGGACTCGGGGATGCCGTATCGGTCCAGGGCGCTCAACGGATTGAGGGACTGGACCCTCCGGGTCGGGTTCATCGGTCGCTGGGTGGTGGGGATGAACACCGGGAAGGGGTCGTTATCGTCCGCCAACTTGTCCGCCGGCTCATCCGTGTTGGTCTTCATCGGATTGGTGGGGACGTGGTTCCACGGATCGCCTGCGAAGATGTACTCCTCGTAGTTGGTCCAGTTGTCATCGTCGTCGTTGCGGTCAGCGTCATCGGGGTTGGTGTAGTCGAGGATGTCGCTGTACATCCGCTCGAACCAGTCAGCGATGCCGTCCTCGTCGGAGTCGTACGCGTCGGGACTGCTCATGATCTCGTGGTCGAACAGGTCCGGCTCGCCGTCACCGTCGGTGTCGGCCAGGTACGGGTTGAGATTGTAGATGTACTCATCGATGTTGACAAGCTGGTCGTGGTCGGGGTCCGCCCACTGGTCGGTGGGATTGAACGGCGAGAGACCCATCAGGTCCTCCCACCAGTCAGGCATGAGGTCCCCATCGCTGTCGGAGTAGACGGGGTTACGACGCAGGCCAGTCCTGTTCTCCTTGCTATCGATTATCCCGTCACCGTCCGTGTCCGAGTTCCATGGGTCGAACCGCCAGATGTACTCGTTGATGTTGGTCAGTCCGTCCCCGTCCCAGTCGTCCATGGTGTCGTTGACGCCGTTGAAGTCCGTGTCGCGACGGAACTCGGCGTTCTGGAATATGCCGGCGTTCTCACGCTCCCAGTAGGTGGAAAGACCGTCGTTGTCGATGTCGGAGTAGTCGAACTCGAAGCCATCCAGCATGCCGTCGCCGTCGGTGTCAGGGTCCTCGGGGTCGGTGGAGTTGATGAACTCCCTCGTCTTGGGCTCGTAGTCCACCTTCACCTCGTCCCCGTCGGTCAGGCCGTCGGAGTCGGTGTCGGGCATCAGCGGGTTGGTCTGGCGCTTGACCTTGTCGGTGTAACCGGGGAGCCAGATCCAGACCTCGCCCTCCTCCTTGTCGTCCAGGCCGTCGGAGTCGGTGTCGGACAGGGTGGG
>JAUVEQ010000362.1 GCA_030594725.1 Methanobacteriota archaeon | reverse complement strand
TCCACCGATGAGCTACCTCCCGCGTCCACACCCACCGCTTCGACCCTGAAGTAGAGCGTCCGGTCCCCCTGGTTCCGGACCATGATGTATACGGTCCCAACGTCCCCGGGCCTGAGGATGAGGGAGTCGGGATTGTACTCCACCTCGACCTCGCCCCCGAACGTGAGCGTGGCGGCCTCCACGGACTGGAGGGGAACCAGTAGCAGCGATGCTGCAAGGAGCAGGCACAGGACCCGTCTCACTCAACCACCTGATGGTACTCAGGCGGTCCAGATATTTAGTCTTTACAGGATTGTCCGTGCGCGGTCCAGGGAGCCCGGACCATGGGCATTGCCGTAAGGGTTATCTATCCACCGTCCGTTCACCCGTACCATGGCCACCAGTGTCTGCATCATCATGGGCTCGAAATCCGACATGCCAGTGGCCGAGAAGGCCATCAAGGTCCTCTCCGAGCTCAGGGTCCCGTTCACCGTGACCGTTGCCTCCGCCCACCGGACCCCGGACCGGGTCAAGGGCATCGTTAAGGAATCGGACGCTGACGTGTTCATCGCCATCGCGGGCCTGTCGGCCGCGCTGCCAGGTGTGGTGTCGGCGCTCACCCGCCGGCCAGTCATCGGCGTGCCCGTCTCGGGCAAGGTGAACCTGGATGCGGTCCTGTCCATCGTCCAGATGCCGCCCGGGGTGCCCGTGGCCGCCGTGGGCCTGGACCGGGGCGACAACGCCGCCATCCTGGCCGCGGAGATCCTCGCCCTCCACGACAAGGCCCTGGCGGAGAGGCTCCGCGACCTGAGGAGGCGGTGGATCGAGAAGGTCGAGGAGCATGCCACCGAGGTCGAGGCCATGTCCAGAGGTGGGAACTGATGTTCGACCCAGCCGAGTTCGTCGAGGAGGCCGTGGCCCATGTCAAGGGGATGGCCACAGGGAGGACCATCATCGGGGCCTCCGGTGGGGTGGACAGTACCGTCGCGGCGGCCATCGCCCACAAGGCCATCCCTGACATGCTGACCCTGGTCTTCGTCGACTCGGGTTACATGCGCAAGGGCGAGGGCGAGTTCGTGAGGAACATGTTCGCGGCCATGGACGCCGAGTGCAAGATCGTCGACGCCTCCGAGAGGTTCTTCAAGCCCCTGGAGGGTGTGATCGAGCCCGAGAGGAAACGGAAGATAATCGGAGAGCAGTTCATCCGTGCCTTCGAGGAGGAGGCCACCCGCGACGGGTCCGAGTTCCTCATCCAGGGCACCATCGCCCCCGACTGGATCGAATCCGGCGGGGAACTCCGGGACACCATCAAGTCCCACCACAACGTGGGCGGTCTGCCCGAGAAGTTCGGTCTCAAGCTCATAGAGCCCCTGCGTGACATCTACAAGGACGAGGTACGCAAGGTGGCCCGATACCTGGAACTGGATGTGGCGGAGCGACAACCCTTCCCCGGTCCCGGCCTCGCCATCCGCATCATGGGGGAAGCCACCAGGGAGGCGACGGAGATCGTCCGCGAGGCCTGCTGGATCGTCGAGGAGGAGCTGGAGGCGGCAGCCGACAAGGGACTGATGGAGCTACCATGGCAGTACTTCGCCGTGCTGACCCCCGTCAAGACCGTGGGCGTGCAGGGGGACATCCGTGCCTACGGTTACACCATCGCCGTGCGGGCCGTCGAGTCGGTGGACGGCATGTCGGCCGCGTACACGAAGGTGCCCCACGAGGTTCTCGACCGGATCTCCATCCGGATAACCAACTCTATGTCCCACCAGGTGAACCGTGTGGTCTACGACATAACGAACAAGCCACCGGGCACGATAGAGTGGGAGTAGACGAGGTTCAGGTCCCGCCCATCTCTCTCTTCTCTCCCTGGGAGTCCAGGTATGCCTGGTACTCGTGGAGGGCTGCATCGTCCCTCTTTATCCCACGACCCATGTACATGTAGAGCACGGCGGCGATGATGGCGATGATGATGACGGCCACGAGGTACACGTAGTAGTCCTGGATGAAGTCGATCATGATCGTGAAGATCGTCCGCTCCTCCTCGGGAGGCTTATGCGGGATGAACCTCACCTGGAGGATCAGGTTGAGGCCGTCGGTGGTCAGCTCCTCGTTCTCCTCCGTGAAGTAGCTCCCGGAGAGCTTGATCATCACGTCGGTCCCGTTCTTGGCGTCCCCTGGCACGGTCACCACGATCTGGAACGAGACGGACGTGCCCTCGGGAACGGGGACGGGCATGAGCCGGGAGTAGTTCAAGTAGTACCCCACCGGCATCGAGCTGTTGGTGATGTTGACCTCCACATCCGTGGTGCTCTCGCTCACGATGGTGATGTTGAACACCGTGGCCATCTTGGGCTCGCCCTTCATCGTGGCGTTGCTTGCCCGCATGAACACGTGATAGAGCTGCGAGAACTGGCCCCTGATGGTGTAGGTGAGGCCAGGAGCGTCGTAGCTCTTGGCAACGTCCACCTCTTCCTTGCCCTCGTTCCGGGGCTGGAAGTAGCAGGCTGCCCACATGTGGGACATGATCTCGCCCTGGCTGGGGCTGCCGATATCGCCCTTTGCGACCACCCACTCGAGGGAGGCATCGTTGACCAGGTAGCTCCCGCCGGGGTTGCCAACGGAGTCGTAGGTCATGTTGTCGGAATCCCCGTAGGTGACCTTGTAAACGCCGTAGCTGGCAAGGGCGGCGAAGGGGCCGTGCACCGGCACGGTGGCCCTGACGCAGTAGTCCTTGTCCTTCAGGGTGAAGTAGTACTCGTATATGGTGGTCGGCAGGGTTAGCCAGTCGTCCCTTGGCGAGACGGTGTCCAGGGCGGTGAGCTGCATCCTCAATGTGATGGTCGTGTTCGTCTCGGCCTCGACCCACGCCTTGATGATGTCGTGGGATTCCCTTCCACCCGCTGCGTCACCCGAGCCGTCGGAGACCTCGGGGTCGTCCACGGACCCGGCGGACACGGCCAGCGCTGCGATCGCGAGGGCGACGAGCAGTAGTAGGATGTGCAGTTGGAATGGCCTGGCTGCCGTCATCATGTTCGAAAAGGGCCGTTTACCGATATAAGATTTGCCTTTACGTGTGGTAAAAATGTGTACATACCAGATACGGATCCGGAGATCTTCCAAATGGCGAAAAGCGGACCGAAAAGTAAAAACCCATCCATCTCATGGCGATATGGGAAGGGAGCGAGGACCCTCTTGGGGTAATCATCCCTGCCAGAGACGAGGTGGCGTCCGGTGATGGAGATCGAGGCCCTGATAGAGCAATGGCAGTCTACCTCCAGGACCAGGTACATCATGGACGCCGACC
>JAUVEQ010000427.1 GCA_030594725.1 Methanobacteriota archaeon | reverse complement strand
CCTCTCGCTCCTCAAGGAGGACCTGAGGGTTCCGGACGAGTTCCTGGCGGGCCTGCGTAACGCGGTCGGTAAGAAGGTGTACTACCTCACGCCGGGAATGGAGCGCGGCGTAGGCCGTCTCGACAAGGTATGGAACGTTATCGTCCCGCGCAACATCCACGAGGTGATACGTGGTGTTTAACGCCCCTGACAGGATGACCCTCGACCGGCTTTCGGCAGAGACTGGTTACATCCGGGATGTCTTGGAAAAGGTGTACCGGCTCATTGCCCTTCTAGGCGAAGTGCGGCGAACACCGGACCTTCATGGCAAGGTCGCACTGAAGGGGGGTACAGCCCTCCAGTCCATCCACCTGGGTTTCCGTCGCCTCAGCGTAGACGTGGACTTCAACTACGTCGGCAGTCTCGACAAGGATGGGATGGAACGGGACCGCGCCGAGATGCGTGTGGCCCTACTGCGGCTCTTTGACCAACAGGGATATGTGTTGGACGACGAGCGGGCCTACCACTCTGAGCATTCCTTCGTCATCGCGTACAACAACAGCGCCGGGAACAGGGACAGGATCAAGTTCGAGATCAACTTCAGCGAACGGCTCCCGGCTCTCGACCTCAGGGTCTTTGAGCTTCAGCATCCCTTCGAGGCCCTGGGGGATGTTTCAGTACTATCCTACCGGCCCGAGGAGCTCTTCGCCAGCAAGACAAGGGCCCTGGTGACCAGGGCCACACCTCGGGACCTCTTCGATGTCAGTCTGATAGCGTCCGGTGCCGCGTCCTACGATGAGGAAATATATCGGAAGCTCCTCATCTTCTACCTGTGCATGACACCGGAGGATGTCAGGATGGTGCGGACGGACCGCATCTTGAAGGTGGATGAGAGGGACGTGAAGAGATTCCTACTGCCCCTTCTCAGCAAGGGGGGCGACAGACCGCGTCTGGAGGAGATGAAGGAGATGGCCAGGACGCACCTGGACGGCATGCTCGACTTCACTCCTGAGGAGCTCAGGTTCCTCGACGCGTTCTATGAAGAGGGGAGGTTCGATCAAGGAGCCCTTTTCGACGATATCCCGGTCGCACCGAACCTCGGGGAGCACCCGGTGATAGTCTGGCGTTTGAAGGGACGATGATGGCATCACGTCCTTCGCCTTTGATCTTTGATGTACAAGCATCCTTGTTCTTCATCATCGCGAACCTGTTCGGGCGAGTCTGGCTCCCCCCCCCGGAGCCGCTTGTCTTGAAGATCAGGTCCAAGTATCGTGGTGGTCGAGCTGTTTAGCTGCAATGATTCTAAGTCCGGCCAGCCCCCCCGGGGCCCACGACGGCAAGGTGATGGACCGGCAGGGCTCGCGTCAGATGGCCCTGTCGGGCCGAACCGATGACGGGAGGGGGGTGGCGGGATGAACGAGGCCCTCTCCACCGGCCTCCGTAACTCAAGGGGGGGGTCCATCGGATCATCGACCTTTTTTTATTTTTATTTTATTTATCGTATCTTGGTGAGTATCTCCTTTAATCGTCCAGGGTATCATTTTCCGTTCACTTAATGTTCTAACATGTCAAAATAAGAAGGTTTTTCGTTCATCGCGTACAATACCGTCAGTTCAAGCTGTGATGCGCTATGACAGAGAAGACGGACATCATCATCCAGAACATCGTCGCCACGACGAGCATCTGCCGGTCGCTCGACCTCGTATCCATTCTGAAGGCCCTGGACGAGGGGGCGGTGTACGAGCCCGAGACGTTCCCTGGCCTCGTCTACCACCTCAAGGACCCCAAGACCGCCAGCCTGATCTTCAGCTCCGGCAAGCTCGTGTGCACCGGCGCCAAGAGCGTTGCCGATGTCAAGAGAGCCATCGGGATCGTGGTGGAGCGGCTCGTCAAGGCGGGCTTCGAGGTGGACGAAAGCCCCGATATCCTGGTGCAGAACATTGTCGCCACCAGCGACCTCCACACTCAGATCAACCTGACCAAGCTCGCCATCGCCATGGGGATGGAGAATGTCGAGTACGAACCGGAGGTGTTCCCCGGCCTCGTATACCGCGTCAGGGACCCCAAGGTCGTTGCGCTCCTCTTCTGCTCCGGCAAGGTCGTCTGCACGGGAGCGAAGAGGAACGAGGACCTGCACCTGGCGATGGGGAAGATCCGGGCCGAGCTCATGGGCGTCGGGATGCTGTGACCACGCCAACCCAGTCCATTGGGGGAGGGCCGAGGTCCGGACGGGCCACGAAGGCGACCGTGTCCTGGAGCGAAGCGACCCGGGACGGGGTCCCGTCCCCGCGTTCCGCGCTACCCGCCCAGGCGGGACGGCTGCTCCACACCCGCTGCGTCGAGGAGGGTGGCACGACGATCGGTGGGCACCACCTGTGGTTCTCCAACATGAGGATGCGGGCGTTCGTGCAAGAGCAGGGGCTCGTTAGCCACCAGGTCGCGTTCTGCAAGGATTGTCACGAGGAATTGAGCGAGCAGATCCTGGACAACTACAAGATGATGGAGAGGTTCGACGAGGGGACCAGGTTCTTGGAGGAATTCGGACGGGTGGAGGGGGCTGCCCGCTAATCCCTGTTCGGTCCCAAATCGAAATGGAAC
>JAUVEQ010000037.1 GCA_030594725.1 Methanobacteriota archaeon | reverse complement strand
GTCAAGGGCAATCTGACCCATGGGACCGGGTCCATCGAAGGCCTCTCTGGCTACGGCACCACCATGGCGGAGGCGACCGGCCTGGTGGTCGAGGGGACGGCAGAGGTCATCCTGTCCGACGTCGACGTGTTCAACGAGGTGGGGTACGCCCTCTTCTCCAACACCAGCGGGACGGTGAGGGTCATCGGAGGCAGCCTCTACGGGCTTCATACCGTGGCCAGGTTGACGGGCGCATCCGATGTCATCCTTGATGGCACGACCGTGAGAGGGATCGTGGGTTCGGACCTGATCGTCGTGGATGAGATGGCATCCCTTTTCGCCAGGCAATGCACATTCCGGACCAACGATGTCGAGAGCACCTCCCCAGCGAACCGTGCCGTCAACCTCACCGGCGACGGTACGTACGCATTGCTGGAGGACTGCACGATAAGGACCCCAGAGCTTGCGCTGACCATGGGTGGCGAGCTGGAGATCATGGACTGCTCGTTCCTACGCACCATCGCCAGGCCCATCGCCGACCTGGAGGCCGTGGGTGCCACCGTGGTCCTGGATGACCTGGTCCTGGACGAGATCGAGCTCTCCGGGGGCACCCTATGGCTCTACGATGTGGAGTACGAGCAGGGGAACATCACCGATGGGGCCGTGCTGAACACGGTGGGCAACATCCCCCATCTGGACACCCTGGGCGACGACGTGGTGGTCCATCATCACTACTGGGTGGACTTCATCCTGTACAACGGCTCCGGGGTCGCGACCAGCGGCATCAGTCTCAACGTGCTCACCGCCGACGGGGAACTGGTGTTGGAGACCCTCTCGGGCGTGGACGGCCACGTGCCCGCGGTGGGCATCCTGGCGTGGACCCTCGACGGGGACGTGTTCGAGTTCGAGCCCTCCCACCGGTTGGAGTTCGCAGCGCCAAATGACCAGATCACCAACCTGCAGGTCTTCGACAACACCACCGTGACGTTGAGGGACCTGGTGGACAGCCTTGACCTGGTCCTGACGACCTCATCCATCCGCCCCTCCACCAGCGCGCCCCGGGAGAACCACACCTTCGACCTGATCGTTGACGGCGAGGTCCTCATCCCGTACACCTGGGATTCCGGGCAGACCTTCATCGACCTTTACGTGGACGACGAGTTCGTCGAACGTCAGGTCGTTCCCCTCACCTCCCGGGACAACGTGAGGTTCCGTGGTCTCAACCTCTCGGCCGGTCAGCACCTGTTCCGCATCGAGGTCGACCCGACCGATGACGTGGAGGAGATGAACGAGAACGGTAACAATGTGGTGGGCCTCGTCCTCGATGTGGCTCCCGGGTCGACCGAACCTGGCGACCTTGTGGACCTTACCATATGGATCGATACGATAGTGGACACCCAGGGGAACGATGGCGATACGCTGATCCCCGGCGTGATCAACGTCGACTACCGGGTCCGGGCAACCAATTCGAAGACCTGGCTGCGGAACGTCCAGGTGGCCATCGAGATCGACGGGGCCCCGGCCGATACGCAGAGGATAGACCTGGTGACAGCCGAGGGCGAGGACTTCATATCCAACGGCCGGTTCGTTCTCAACCTCCCGAGGGGCCAGTACGTGTTCATGGTGATAGTCGATCCCGAGAACGAGATCGAGGAGGAGTTCGAGCACAACAACGAGGACTCCAGGACAGTGACCCTGGACCCGGAGGCCAACTCGAGCATCTTCGACCTTGACCCCGCGTGCTGCTCCGCCATCGTGATGGTGGCCTTGATAGCCACGATGTCCATCATCGGCCAGTACTCCCAGAGGAGGCAGAGGCGGGCCCAACAGACCATGGTCGCCGAGACGGTCGAGTATCCCCAGTCCACCTACGGGGGCTCGTATGACGAGCCCAGCTCGGTCTCCTTCAATTCAACGCCCCGTGACCCTTCCAAGGTCCCGACCTCCCTGGACGACCAGTGGACGGTCGAAAGCCTGGACGATGACATGATCTCGAGGTACGGCTTGGACGCATCGGACTCCGCCAGTGCTGAGCGGATCACCGCGTACAGGGCACCTCAGGCCGTGTCCAAGGAACGATACAAGGCCACCAACCTCAGCTGCCCCAGGTGCAGCGGCCGCGATATCGTGGGTTTCCCCGATGGTTCGGCCAAGTGCCAGTCATGCAAGAAGATATTCTATCCAGGAAGAAGGTACCGCTAGGACCCAACGGGCCTGGCCAGCACCTTTTTGATTCTTGGACTGAACCGGAAACCTTTAAAAAGGCGGTTCCCTTTCATAGAGGGTACGGTGGAGGGAATCCGATTGCAGGAAGCTCCTAGTAAGAAGGACCAGGAGGAACCCCATGCTATATGGGAGCTCGAGACAGGATCTCCGATAATCGGTCTCGAGATCGCCACCAACGGGTCCGCTGCCGTGGTGGCGACCCAGAGCAACACCGTTGCCCTCGTCGACCACGAAGGCGAGGTCAAGTGGAACCGGGAGTTCGAACGCCCGGTGGTGGGCGTCGACCTCTCCTCGCTGGGCAACACCGTTGTCGTTGGACTGCGGTCGGGAGAGATCTATTGCCTCGACGAGGATGGCGAGGAGCTCTGGAGCTACAACATCCACGCCCGGATCGAGGACATCCACATCTCCAAGTCAGGCCGTTACATCGTCGTTGGATCGCGAGACACCTACACCTACTTCTTCGACAGCACGGGATTGCTCCTCTGGCGCAGCAAGGCCGACGGGCGTATCAGGGAGGTGGCGATCTCCACCTCTGCGAACTACGTCGTCTCGGGTTCCTCCAACAGGGACATATTCCTGCATGACAACTACAGCTCCAACATGAAGGGCGCCGTTACCTGGCGACACGACCTGGGTGGGGACATCACCGAGCTCGCCATCAGCTCCGATGGCCACTTCATCGCCGTCGGTGCGACGGACAACATGTTCTACTACTTCGACAAGCTGGGGAAGCTCCACTGGAAGCACAACGTGGAGAACAAGATAAACTCCATAGCCCTGGCACCCCGAGGGGATTTCATCGCCATCGGGGTCGAGGGTGGTACCTATCCGGGCCAGGTTTGCCTCTACAACCAGAAGGAGGGCCTGATATGGCGCTACCTGACCGGTGCCGGTGGCGTCCAGGACGTGGACATCACCACCAACGGCAGGTACGTCGTGGCCGGGACCGGGGACGGTATGGTCTCCCTGTTCCACCAGGACGAGAAGCTGATCTGGAAGCACAAGCTGGAGTCCCCGGTCGCGAAGGTCCGGATATCCGCGCGGGGTCGATTGCTGGTGGCCGCCACCGATGACGGCCATGTGCACATGTTCAACACCACCGACTTCCTCCTGAAGCGACAGACGGCCGTGCAGCACGGCCTCGACGAGACCTCCGAGATCATCTTCACCAAACCACAGCGGGTGGTGCGGAAGCAGACGGCGTTGGTCGAGGGCGTGGAGGAACCTGGCGCCGTATCGATGGGGCGCACGACCCTGGTGCATCAAGCACCCTATGGCGCTCGGGGTGCCACAGCCACTGCCACGGGCACTGCGAGCCGGGCCTTCAACAAGATGTCGCTCATCCTCTACATCATGATGGTGATGGTCATCATCGGTTTCCTCTCCTTCGTTCCGGTCGGAGAGACCGACGAGCACCTGATCGAGCCCATCGTCGGTGTGTTCCTGATGATCGTGCTGATGCTCATCATGTTGGCATCATGGGTCACCAAGGAATGAGCCAGGGGCCCCGAGGTAGCATTGTCATCATCGCACCGAGCTTCGCCTGTACCCGAAAGGGGCGAAGGGTCCCTGCATCAGACCCTCCAGGTCCAGCTGGGACCTCCACATGGGCCTGCATCCGCAATCGGGTACAGCATCCAGCTCTTCCAGGTCGTTGCTGAGCCGATGGAACTCTATGGCCCGGAGCACGTCCCCGTCGCATCTGCCGCAGTTGTGGGCTCCGCGCACCTTTCCACCGGCCGTCGGCGCCGAGATGATGCGGGTCGTGGACGGCACGCTCCCCGCGGCCCGCTGGAGCACCTCGACCACGGACCATAGCCAGGGGGGTTCCCACTCCCTCATGTGGTGTAACCTGTCGACCAGGGTGAATGCCTGGACGTTCACCGGGTTCAGGGACACGACCGAGCTACCGGCGGAAGCGGCGGCCCTGATCGCCTCTATCGAGTCATCGATGGCCTCGGCCTCTGTGAGGAAGGGCGGTTTGAGCAGGACGTAGGTCCGGACGGAGGCTCCCTCTCCCGTCACCTCGGCCGCCGCCCGCTGGAACGCCGCCAGGTCCATCCCCTTGTGGACCGAACCATCGAGGACCCTGTCACAGGCCGATTCCAGGCCTATCGCGACCTCGGTCCTGCCGGGGTCGCCCAGGGTCCGCACCCGTTCTGCCGTGATATGCTCTGCCCGAGATTCGACCGTGAGCATGTCGACGTCATCGAAGGCCTCGACGATCGCCTCCAGCACCACCGGGGGCACCTCGTCGGGGTCCAGCATGCTACCCGAGGTGTACAACTTGACCCACCTGGCGTCGCCCCGTCTGGCCGCCAAGGCCCTCACCTGGGACAGGTACTCATCCTCCGTCGGCGGCCTGTGAGGGGTCTCCGATGCGTAGCCGCACATCGTGCAACCGCCGTGGTCCCTGTCGTGGGAGCACCCGCCGGTCCGTACAACTGCCGCCATGGTGTCCACCACCTCGCCCCCGAGGAGCTCCTCCTCGTGCCACACGGCGGCGGGGACCGAGGGGTCCATCCTCTTGGCCTTCCCGACCCCCCGTCTTGAACGCTGATGGACCAGCCAATCCTCCAGGTCGGTCACGAGTTCCCACCTCCTCCTTCTCCTTCTCTTTCTCCTTCTCCTTCTCTTCCTCCTCCCCGGTGGTGCCTCATGGCCACTGCAGTGCCCCGGTTGGCAGCCAACATCTCGGGGGTGCCCATCCGGGCCACCCCGACGCCCATGACGAGATCCCCCCTCACGACCACGGCCTCGTCCCCGGGCCGTACAAGGGGGTCGGCGTCGATGACGCCAACGGCGAACAGGTCGCCTCGGAGCTCGAAGTCGTCCATCCATACACGGTGGTGGCCCGCGGCCGCCACCAGCTCTGCCCCCGAGAGGGTCAGGGACAGCCGGCCCCGGGCGGGCACCACCATCGCCCGCTGGTCTCCATCGGGTCCCTTGAGTCTGAGCCCGGGGGGCCTCCCTGCGACCTGTCCACCCTCCAGGAGGGCCTTGGCCACGTCCCTTCCGAACTGGAACCGGGCGAGGGACGCCAGGTCCTCCCTCTGCCTCTCCCTGTAGGAGGTCCGGAGCGCATCCGAGGCGGCCTGGGATACCAGTGACGCAAGTTGATCCAGAGCGCCGTGATCCAGGGCGCCCTCGCCCTCGGTCCTCGACCGGGAGACCGAACCATCCTCCTCGAGGAAGGACAGCCCTGGGCCCATGTGGGATATCACAGCATCGTAAGTGCCGGTGGTCCGGATGTGCTCGACCAGGGTACGCATCCTCTCCACCTCGTCCGGGAACCAGTCCCCGGAGACCGGTATGTCGTAATGGGCGGCGGGATACGTCCGTTCGAGCTCCCTGGGCACCGCCCCGAGGGGCGAGGTCAGTATGACCTCGTGGACGGTGGCCCGGTTCGGGACGCTGGATAGGGCCTCTGCTATCCTCCGGTGCGTCCGGCTGTTGCCATAGGGTTTCCGAGCGGAGCAGGGAAGCAGTACCAGAACACGCGTGTTGGCGGGGGGCTCGTACCTTTCCATGAGGGTCTCGACCCAGGACGTCACCTCGATGCGTTCCAGGGATTCCCGGGAGAGGGCAAACAGTGGAGCATCCCGATGGACCGGACAGTAGGGTAGCAACCGGGACCGATGCTGGCGGTCCACCGATCTGAGGGCAGCCACCTGCCAGGGCTCCGAACGGACCCTGACCTCCACCAGCTCCCGCAAGGCCTCGTGTTCCACCACCTCCCGGACCAGGGCGACCTCCTCCCTCATGGTGGACAGGTTGCGAGCGACCAGGTCCCCGTCGGTGCCGGCATCCGGGCGGTGGACATGGCCCAGCTCGGGCCTGATGCGACGACCCCGGGCCGCCTCAAGGTGGCACTGGACGTCATCAACGACATCCACACCCAGGTACGAGAGGAGGGCCAGGTTGCGAGGCGTGGCAACGCCGGGCAGGTAGAGGAGCCGCCCCGGTCCAGCACGTTCCCTGGTCCTCATCACCGCATCGATGAACCGGGGAGGTCGACCGACAAGGCTGGCAGCGGACGCCATCACAACCCACTGGACGGACCCCGGTGGGGGAGGCTCGTCCGCCACGCGGCTCGCTGCAGCGTGCACCACCTCGACCAGACCATCCTCGCTAACGGTCGTAGGTGCGATGCTGTCGAGGTCATCCGCCAAGGATGGCGGGAGGGGGTCCTCGGCCGGGATCACCAGGTGAGCCCAGTCCTTCCCATCCCCCCCATCCCTGTGGACGGGTCGCAGGGTCGAGCCCAGGTCCCGTACCACAAGGACGCCATCCGGTCCGGGCCCGGGCCCGGTCACGGTGAGGATGGCCTCATCGCCTTCATCGAGCTCTCCACGGGAGATGGATGGTAGTGTCCTTAGCAGGAGGGGAAGCCTGACCTCTGGACCCGATGCCCCCTTCCAGCTTCCTGTGCGGGCCAGGACGTCCCGGGCCTTGATCTCGAGGACCACGGGATGTTCACCGCTGCTCGCCCTCGGGTTCGGCCGGGGCTGCCTCGCTCTCGGGTTCGGGTTCGGGTGCGGGTTCGGGTGCGGCCTCCTCCTGTTGGGGGGCTGTCTCCTCCTGTTGCGGCATGGCGTCCTCCCGCTGAGGGATGGCCTCTTCGATCTCAGGGACGGTCTCCCCGATCTCCTGTGGCATCTCGGGCTCGATGCCCACCCTGTCCGCCATGAACTTCTTGATGTCCTCCTTCTTGGCAGAATCTATCCCGAAGTACTCTGGGAACTTCTGGGTGGTGGTCAGTTCCTTGGAGGAGCCCTTCGGTCTGGCGTTGATGAGGCCCAGGGCCTTCAGCTCGCGGACGTGGTCGTACACCTTCGGTCCCAACATCTCCTGGAGATCGGACTGGAGGATCGGTTGGTGGTAGGCGATGAGGGCGAGGGTCCGGAGCAGCCGGGGATCGACCTCGGGGGCGGCCACCGAGCGAACGACGGGTGTGTACTCGGAGCGGACCTGCATGGTCCACCTGTTGCCGACCTTCACGACCTCGAGGGCGGTGTTCCGCCTGCGGTAGTCCGAGGCCAGCTTCCGAATGGCGCTCCTCACGGCCCCCCTCTCGAGGGCGGTCGCCTCCTCGATGTCTGCCATCCGGAGGGGTTTGTCCGCCGAGAAGAGCATGCCCTCAACGACCAATCTGCTATCGAGGGCCTTGGCGTCGTCCTCCTTGGCCTCCGCCTCTGGCGCCTCCTCCGTCTCCTGGACATCCTCCTCCGGCATGATACCACCTATGTCTGGATGGATGCATTGAAGCGATAATGAAGGTTGCGGTGCCTGCAGGGGGTGGTCGGCCCCATCATGCCTGCTTGATTATCTTCTGGATGTAGACCAGCAAGGAGCTCATGTCCATGTTCCTGGGCACGATGACGGCCATCAGCCTCTCGATGTCCAGGCCGATGACGATGACCCGATAGCGGCCCGCCTCGACGACGATCCGCTCCACCTCGCCCTCGGGGAACTCCGAGTTGAGGGTCAGAGCGGCACCGAGCATGGTGGCGCACATGATCGCGAAGGTCTCGTTGTGCACGCCCTCTGGAAGTTCGGATTTGAGGACCACGCCGTCCCGAGCCATAATGGCCCAATGGACCGCAGGGTTGCCCTCACGTAGGTCGCGCAACCCCTTCTCTATCATATCTGCCCTCATGGAAAAATCACGCCTGCTCCCTTGTGCTCCCCCGTCTGGTCGGGAATTGGCCGACCCGTTAAAATAACTTTCCTCGCCCTTCTCAATCAGGACATCACGAGTGATGGAAACTAACTTTAATGACCCTGGACCCTTCGGGTATCGTGACGGATATACCTCCCTCCCACCCGAGATACGCCTCTTTGATGGCCCGGGAGCGCCTCGTCGGGGGCGTGCGCAGCGGCCTGACCTCCGAGGCCGGGCTGATAGCCCACGGTCGGGGTGAGGCCTTCGACTACCTCTTGGGTGAACGGACCACGGACGAGGCCCGCCGGGCCGAACGCATCTCTGCTGCCATGCTGCTGATCGCGACCCATCCAGTTGTGTCGGTGAACGGCAACGTCGCCGCCCTGGCAGCTGACCAGGTGGTGGAGATGCAGCGACGCCTCACCGGGCTCCGACGGGAGCGGGATGGGTCCGCGTCACCCCTCGTGATCGAGGTGAACCTGTTCCATCGGTCCGAGGAGAGGGTGAGGCTCATCGCCGACCACCTGAGGGCCAACGGGGCCGAGGGGGTGCTGGGCGAGTCGCCGGACATCAGGGTCCCAGGTCTCGACCACGCCCGGGGGCTGTGCTCGACGGGAGGCGTGGGCTCGGCTGACGTGGTGCTGATCCCCCTGGAGGATGGCGACCGGGCCGAGGCCCTGGCGGATTGGGGCCGGCAGGTCATCGCCATCGACCTGAACCCACTGGCCAGGACCTCCGTGAAGGCCCACGTGACCATCGTGGACGAGCTCACCAGGGCCCTGCCCGCCATCTGGGAGGAGGCGGAGGACCTAGCCCGCTCCACTGATGAGGACCTCCTGGCGGTCGTCGGGTCCTGGGACAACGGCGCGAACCTGGGCCGGTCGCTCCAGCGGATAGCCAGGAGGCTCCAGGACCTCGGCGGAGAGCGGCCTGGCGAAGGCATTTAATATATGGGCTGCGATTTGCCGTCGATGCATGACAGCGTCTTCGGCTATGTGTTATTTGTTCCCGTGGCAATAATAGTCCTGCTCATCCTGGCGATGGTGGCACTGGAGTACACCGAGCAGGACCCCCGCAATCCGATCGGTGCCATCCCGAAGGTGGTCTTGGACTACGTGGACAACTCCACCCTGGTCACCGTCGTCCCGGTGGGAGTGCATCGGTACGATTCGATCCACATCAACTACACCGTTGACGAGGAGGACTTCTTCGTGAACGCCACGAACCGGTACACCTTGGACACGAACATATCAGACCCACTCTTCACCCTGAACATCACGGTGATAACAGAGGGCGACCATTATATGTACAACTGTACCGTCCGGGTCGCGATAGAGACACCTGACACCGTGTACCTGTGGGTCCTGGAGGAGGGTGATGATGAAGCCGAGCGGCACAGGGTCCCATACACTCTGCTGGCCGAATGGAGGGATATGAGTGAAGCCTAGCCTCGAGTTCCGGTTGCCGCGCCTGTATGTGTTCATCATAATCATGGCCATCCTGTTCTCGGCACTGAACATACTGATCCTGTTCTACGGTCAGAACCTCTTCATCTACTTCCAGGCCATCTGGTCATGGGCAGGGGTGCTGCTCCTCTCGATGATAGGTGCCATGGTGATCGGCATGTTCCTGGCATACCGGCTCGTGGCCTACCGTGAGTTCACTCCCTTCGAGAGGGACATGATGGAGATGCGCGTCGAGGTAGGCGAGTGCAAGGAGCTGTTGGCCGGCATCATCGAACGTCTCGATGCCATGGACGGCAGCGATGCGCACCAGGATAAGGCCCCGGAGGGCGCGCCACCACCGGACGACGACGGAGCAGCCTAGCCACCCGTCTACAGGTCCCGGAAGATGGACTCAAGTTCCTCCAGGGGTGCATCGGTCTTGATGCCGACCGGATTCGTGTGGGCCCTGCCAGCAGCATATCCCCTGGAGCGCAACGCCTCCAATATGTCGGCCATCCTGGGCGTCGAGGTCCCGATACGGCTGGCCAACCTGTTGCCATCGATCAGCAGCGGGGGCAGTTCGGCCTCCTCCCTCCATAGGTCCAGCATGCGGGCGTGTCGCCTCGAGGGCTCCAGACCCTCGTCGGCGGCCATGATCCCGAGGGTCTCCGGGTCGTGGAGATGACCCAGCCACAGGGGCCCCGCCCAGCGGTCCGCCCGGGGTGGGGGTGCCGGTCCCGTGCCGATGCCACCCTCGTCGGTGGCCCAGGCATAACCCATGGATGTCAGGACGGCATCCGCCTTGCGGGCCCCCTCGCTCACGCGGAGGAACACCCGCACGAAGTGGTCCTCGGACATGGACAGCACGGGAACGGCGGCCTTGTCCACCCTGGCCGCCTCCCGGACGACGGCACCCGCAAGGATGCGAAGCGCCACCTCGTGCATCGCGTCCCCGCGCCATGGGCGGGCCCCGTACCGACGGATGCAGGGTCTGGGCTTCGAACCGCAGAGGGCTGGAGTGTCGGTGGCGGTCACGGCGATGATCCCCTCTCGCCTCACCGCCCTGACCGCGCCGGGCAGGAAGACCGATGGCGAGCCGAAGGGGTCGACGTCGACCATGTCGAAGCGGTCCTCCAGGAGAAGCGATTCCAGACGCCTCCGGGTCACCTGCCCCGACGCCACATCGTTGCGATCAAGGTTCTTGCGGCAAAGGGCCGCGGCCACGGGATTGATGTCGTTGAGCACCACCTCCCGGAGGGAGGGTCCCTCGACGGCGTACCGGACGCCCCTTATGCCGGTGCCCGCAAGGCCGTCGAGCACCCGCCAGGAGCTGGATCCCGTCGCCCTGACCAGGGACACGCTGACATCCCTCGCCAGCTCCATGGCTGGATTGTAGAACACGGGGGTGTCCGCCCTCGCTGGACCCTTGCTGGAGGAGGTGGATGCAACAGGTACCTCGACCTGGACCCTGCCCTCCCTTACTATCGCCAGTTCAATGTCCTCGGGAACTTCCACGGGGATCACTTGGGTGTCTTGAGCTCTGTCTTGAGGAGGGAGATGATCTTGTACGGGAGGAGGTTGCGGTTTATGGGCGTCACCTCCAGGATGCGCACGTCGTCGCGACGGCGGATGTCCTGGAGGAGGGGATTGCGCGACTTCTTGTGGAGCGTGAGGATCAGGGGTTTGGCCGCTTCCAGCGCCAGCTTGACGGCCTTGATGAAGGTCTCGCTCTCCACCTCCATCTTGCCCACCTCGTCGATGACGATGATGTCCGCGTTCGCGGTGGCCCAATCGATCGACGGGACCCCTATCTCGTTGAGCACGTCGATGGCGACGAACATGCTGCCGATCTTGATCGGCGTCTCGTAGTCCCTGTGGGCGAATATGCCCATCCGCTTGGAGTGCCAGTCCATGACCTCGAAGCCGATCTTCTTGCCCCGCTCGTAGATGGGTGTGGTCAACATACCGCCGACGGTATGGCCGTCCACCTCGAGCATCTCGATAACTTTCAAGAGGGCCTCGGTCTTCCCTGCGCCGGGGAGGCCCGTGATGCCTATCTTTACGGACTTGGCCATCGGTCACACCTTGGGCGGGGACGGCATTGGGCCTGGTGAGTAGACCATCGCGTTCCCGGAACGAAGACCGGGTAACGCGGTACTGAGTATTTACCCTTGTGCCTCCACGTCGGAGCCTCTGGCCAATGGCCAACATCACGCCTCTATGTACTCGTCCACCGTGCCCTTGGAGAAGGGTCCGAGGAACATGTAGAGGAAGATGGCGGAGAACGTCAGGTACATCATGAACTCGCTCACGATCTCGAGGGGTTCACCGGCCAGGGTCGTGATCACCAGCAGGAAGCCCAGTAGACCCACGATCTTGCCCAGCCTACCACGCGCCTTCGGGTACTTGAGGTCGGAGACCATCATCACCGATGCGATCACGGTAAGGATGATGACCAGGATACCCGGCCATCCCATGAGGAGCATGGTGACGATCAGCAGGGCCGTGGCCGGGACGGGAAGGCCCGTGAAGAACAGCTCCGAGCCCTCGTTCCCGGATTCGAAGCAGAACCGGGCGAGGCGCAGGACCCCGAAGGTGATGACGACGGTGCAAGTGAAGAAGATTAGGACCTGTCCCTGGGCGACGGTGAGCCCCAAGGTCGGGTCCCCAAGGCCGTCGCGATAGGTGAGCCAAAGCAGCACCGAGGGCGCCACCGCAAAGGAGGCGGTGTCCGCCATTATGTCAAGGAAATCGCCGATCATCCATTTGCTGCCGAACCGTCGGGCGACCATGCCATCCAGCCCATCGGCCAGAACGGCCAGCACCACCAGAAGGTAGGCCAGTTCCAGGTGGCCCTCGATAGCTGCGATGATGGCAGAGAAACCCAGCAGGGCGTTCAGGATGGTGAAGGCGTCGGCGATGGAGACCATGTCAATTATCCGCATCGAGCCTCACCCCCAAGGAGCTGGAGCCGGCCCGGACCCGGGTCCCTGGCCCCACCGTTATCCGATATTCGTCCTTGGGCACCAGCACATCCACCCGGGAACCGAACCTTATGAGACCGATCCTCGACCCCCGTTCCACGGTATCGCCCGGTGCGATGTGGGGAACGATGCGACGGGCGAACCATCCCGAGACCATCACCACGGTGAAGTCCTCCGGACCGCCATGGAGGTCGATCGCCAGCTGGACGTTGTGCCCCGCCTCCGTCGTGTCGGCCCGGTGGAAACCGCTCCCGCCCCGCTCCATGGACACCACCTTGCCCTTCAATGGTGCCCGGATCACATGGACGTCCATCGGTCCCATGAAGGTGCTCACCCGGACCCGGTCCCCCTCCTCGTCCACTCCCAGGACGCGACCGTGGCAGGGCGCCACGAGGCCCTCGCCGACGGTCCGTTCGGGGTCGCGGAAGAAGTAGATGCCCAGGAAGGACAGCATCGACAGTAATGCCACGGCCAGGAGGCTCCACCAGGCCACGGTGAGCGCCCCGGCCGCCATCACGACGGCCGTAAGGGCCAGCAGGGCCGGTGGTATTGTGATAAACCATGGAGTACCCCTTGCCAACAT
>JAUVEQ010000353.1 GCA_030594725.1 Methanobacteriota archaeon | reverse complement strand
CCAGGAGCTTCAGGAGAAGGGACGGTTCAAGGGGTCGGGTCCTCAACCTGACTGTGTTCGACGGCGAGTCGATGGCCATCTTCGTGCTCTGGGACGACCTTGCGGCCACCTTCGGGACCGTCAACGTCGGGGAGGCTGTGTCGATGCTCCACGGGCTCGTCAAGGTCAACCATGGCGCGCTGGAGATCCACAGCAGAAGGGAATCGCTCTTCCGAACAAATGAGTGAAGACCAATGAGTGATGCCATCCGCTCATTGGACCATTTCGAACCTGGACCTGTCGGCTCCGATGGGTACGGTGGCGTCCAGGCCTAGCTTCGCCGTGGTGTCGGCCGCACTGGGGTCCAGGGAGGAGCCCCTGGCGCCCTCGATCACGATCATGTCCCTGTTCGCCTGGAACCTGGTGGCCAGTGCCCACTCGACGGCATGGTCATCGAAGGGGTCGATGTCCTCGTCCACGACGACGACTTGCTTGAGGGAGGCGTGGCCACCGAAGGCTGCGAGGATGGCGTTCTTGGCATCCCCGGGCTTCTGCTGCTTGATCGAAACGACCGCGTGGAGCCAGCAACATCCCCCCTCGGTGAGGCGAACGGCCCTGACCTTGGGGACGACCCCGCTCACGGCCCTATGGATGATGGGCTCCTTGGGCAGGCCCATCATCATGTAATGCTCGTAACCACCTGGCAGGATCGCGTGGAAGATCGGGTCGGGCATGTGGTGGATCCTGTCGATCTCGACGACGGGTTGCTGTCGAACACCGTCGACCGTTCCGGTTATGTCGACGAAGGGCCCCTCGGGAGCGTCCTGGGTGGTAAGTCGTCCCTCGAGGATGTACTCGGCCACGGCCGGCACCGTGAGCCCGGAGGTGGGTAGTTTCGTCACCTGGATGGGCTCGTCCCACGCAAGTGTCCTGAGTCCCGCGGCCAGCCTGAGCTCGTCCTCACCGTAACCGATGCTGCTGGCTGCGGCGATGAGCACTGGAGGACAGGCACCGATGACCACCGCGATGGGCAGGTCCTCGCCCTGGGCCTTGGCGGCGTTGTGCATGGCATACAGGTGCCTCGGCACCAGGCGGGCGACGGCCGTTCGCTCCCCGGTCACCATGAGCCGGTGGAAGCTGACGTTCCTGGCCCCCTCCCACTCCCCCACGATGATGCCGCCGGTGATGTAGGGACCGCCGTCGCCAGGATAGAACCTTGGGATCGGCAGGGAGGTGAGGTCCACGTCCTCAACGGTGTTGGAGAGGACCTCGGCGTCGTCCACCATCTCGGGGGTCTGGGGTGAGTTCAGGGCCTCCGCTATCAGGTGTACCAGCTCCTCCCGGTCGGTGTTCAGGGAATGGGCCACCAGGTCCCGGGTGGACCAGAGGTTGGCTGCCAGACGAGAACCGGCCACGTTGTCGAAGATAACGGGACGGGCCTGGTCCTTCCTGAGGTACGGGGTGATCCCGAGGTCCGGGTCGACGGGTTCTTCAACGTACCTCACGTCGTCCATTTGTGCTATGTGCTCCCTGATGGACAAGCTCTCAGCCTCTCTAATGGGATGGACAGATTGGTATATCAACTCTTCCGACCAGCGTCAAGCGAAGCCGATCACGAGGATGTGGTCGCTCACGCCGACCACCGAGGGATGGTTGCAGGTCTTGAGGAGCACTTCCTTCCAGACCGCCCATCGCTCCGGGGTCCTGGAGCACTCCTCGGTGACGTCCTTGAGATGGGCGGAGAGACCCTGGACGCCCACGTACTCCACCACCTCTATGCCCTTCCTCGCCAGGAGGTCGACCATCTCCTCGGGGGTGAAGAAGAAGCAATCGTGGTAGGCGGTGCTGGTGGGCTTCTGCCGGGATTCGAAGAACTCGGGGAGCAGGTGCATGTCCTCGGGATACTCGGACAGGACCTTCCGGAGGGCGCCGTAGAAGGACAGCACAGTCGCGAAGACGGGACCGACGGGCCTGGCGACCCTGGCCAGCTCCTCCGCGGCCTTTTCCCTGGCATCACGTTCGATGAGGCGGCTCAAGGCACCCCGGATGCACACGACGGCGTCGAAGTGCCCGGATTCGAACTCTGAAAGGTCCTCGATGCTGCCCTGCACTATGTCCAGGACGTTGTCGCGAACTTCCTTAGGGAGCTTTGCCACCTCCTCCTTGGCGATCGTCAGCTGGGCTACCGATCTGTCGAGGAGGACGACCTGGTAACCTCTCTTGGCCAGCTCGATCGTGTATCGACCGTTGCCGCCGCCAGCATCGAGAACAACCCCCTTGGGAGGGAGGTACTTGTCCAGGTAATGCACGATGATGGTGTGCTCCACCTGGCTGTAGGCGCTCTCTGGTGGGCGGTCCCACTCGAGTCGACCGCATCCCTCGTAGAATCCATGGGCGGTATCGTTCACCATATGTGTACCTGTGTCATATTCGGTCGGATGAGGATATAAACCCCCCGTACACCCTTCTTAGCAGGAATAATCACGAATCCTGATAATTACCCATATTTATGGGAATAGACCCATATTGCGAACGTGTAAGGTCCTATGGGTCCCCTTATGAAAAATCAATTAATCAGGACGCAGATGTGTCTTGTGAGGCTTCGATGCACTCTGATAGAATCTATCGACTCCAACTTGAAGGGTCCTCTCTCAGGGGGAAGCATCTTCTTGGATGGCAGGCACACCACAAGACGTCCCCGCCTTGGCAGGGCATCGGCAGCCATCGAGTACATCTTCTCGAGCACGCCCTCCGGATCGCGACCGTGGACGGATGTCGACCTTCCGTAGGGCGGGTCCGTCACGATGGCGTCTGGTCGAAGGTCCCTGGCATCGATGGCATCGGCGACATCGGCAACGTCGAGCCGGGCCTCGAGTCCCATGCTGGAGAGGTTCTCCAGTGAGCCCTCGACCATCCGTGGGTCGTAGTCGGTGCCCCAAGGAAGATAGCCCAGCATGGCGGCCTCCATCAGCATACCTCCTGTGCCACAGAAGGGGTCCAGGATCACGCCACCGAGGGGAACGCGCGCCAGGTTGACCATGGCCCTTGCGAACTTGGGATGGATGGAAACGGGCTGGGAGAACGGCCTGTGGCGCACCGCCCTCGCCTCGAACGCCTTCCGGTCCACGCTACCACCCAAGAGACCGCAATGGGCTCGCTGGGCCAACACCACCCGTACCTCCACGTCCGGTCCCTCGAGGTCGACCCGAACGCCAGTACGCTCTTGGATGATCGCACCGGCCTTCGCCTCCAGGAGCTTGGCATCGTTCCCTTCGATGGAGGATGTGGTCTTGCGCACCCTCACCCTGAATGACCCGGCATCTCCGATGTCGATCGACCCAGCCAGCTCGGCGGCGACCTCCAGCGGACCCGTAATGGCCTGGTCGGAGACGTGGTGTGCCAG
>JAUVEQ010000087.1 GCA_030594725.1 Methanobacteriota archaeon | reverse complement strand
GGCCCCAAGGCCGGACGCGGGCTGCATCCCTCCGGGTTCGAGGAGGTCCTGGTCCACAACGACAAGGGCCTTGAGGACCTGAACCCCAAGACCCAAGCGATCCGGATCGCCCACGGCGTGGGCGGACGGAAGAGGAACGTCATCCAAGAGAAGGCCGACGACCTTGGCCTTCGTGTCCTGAACAGGTGGTAGAGATGGTCAACATATCCTATCAACGAAGGATGGCCGCCGAGATCCTTAAGTGCGGAACGCATCGTGTCTGGATCGACCCCGACCAGCTGGACGAGGTCTCAGAGGCGGTCACCCGTGGCGATGTCAGGAGGCTCATCTGCTACCGTGTCATCCAGGTCCGCCAGAAGAAGGGCGTGTCCAGGGGAAGGGCCCGAAGGATCCTTGCCCAGAAGGCCAAGGGCCGTCGAAAGGGGCCAGGTTCCCGCCGCGGCCATAGTAACGCCAGGACCCCTCGGAAGAGGAGGTGGATCCGCACCATCCGTCCCATCAGGGAGGAGCTGCGGGAACTACGCGCCGATGGCAAGCTGGACGCGACCACCTACCGCATCTACTACAAGAAGGCCCGCGGTAACATGTATCGCAGCAGGGCAGATCTCCTGGTACGGCTTGAGGCCGCTGGCGTCATATCCGAGGGCGATGTCCGCGAGAAGGAGTCGGCCAAGGATAGGGCCAAGAGGGAACGGGAGGAGCGCAGGGCCAAGGCCGCTGCCGCTCGGGCTCGCGTCCGTCAGAAGGCCGCCGACGCCCGTGCTGCTCGTGAGGCCGCCAGGGAGGCCGAGGAGGCCAAGAAGAAGGCCACCGATGCTCCCGAGGAGAAGCCCGAAGAGGAGGCCGAGGAGCCCGAGGAGAAGAAGGCTGACGAGGCCCCGGAGGATACCCCGGAGGATACCCCCGAGGAGACCCCCGAGGATACCCCCAAGGAGTCCCCTGAGGAAGAGGAAGCCACCACCGAGGAAGAGGAGGTGGATTGAACATGGCGCGAGGACCAAGGTATCACGTGCCCTACCGCCGCCGGCGGGAGGGAAAGACGGACTTTCGCAAGAGACTGCGACACCTCAAGTCGGGACAGCCCAGGCTTGTTGTGCGCAGGACACTGACCAAGACCATCGTCCAGGTGGCGGAGTACCATCCCGATGGCGACCGCATACTGGCCCAGGCCACCTCTCCCGAGCTGGCCAAGATGGGCTGGAGCGCCTCGACCTCGACTCTACCTGCTGCCTACCTCACCGGACTTCTGGCCGGCAAGCGGGCAGCGGCTTCCGGAGTGGAGGCGGCGATACTGGACGGAGGATTGGGCAAGCCCACCTTGGGCGGCAAGGTCTTCGGTGCCCTCCAGGGCGCAGTTGACGGCGGCCTCAAGGTCCCCCACGGCGAGGACATCCTCCCCAAAGAGGAGCGCATCCGGGGGGAACATCTGGGCGAGGAAGTCCCCGGCATGTTCGACAAGGTCAAGGACAAGATTATGGAGGGTTCCGCATGAATGTAGAATGGATACCAAGGACCAGGCTTGGCGAGATGATCCGATCTGGTGAGATCACCACGATGCACGAGGCCCTCCAGACGGGATTCCCCCTCCGGGAGCCTGAGATAGTGGACCTCCTGCTACCCAACCTCGAGGATGAGGTCCTGGATGTCAACATGGTCCAGCGAATGACCGACTCGGGCCGTCGGGTCAAGTTCTCCATCACCGTGGTGGTGGGCACCCGCGATGGCTATGTCGGGATCGGCCAGTTCAAGGGAAAGGAGGTCGGACCCTCCATCCGCAAGGCCATCAACAATGCAAAGCTCAACATCATCGAGATCAAGCGGGGCTGCGGTTCCTGGGAGTGTGGCTGTGGTACCACCCACACCATTCCGTTCCAGGTGACCGGCAAATCCAGCAGCGTCGAGGTGGTCCTCAAGCCCGCCCCCAGGGGCGTGGGCTTGGCCGTGGGGGACGTGGCAAAGCACATCCTGCGCCTGGCCGGCTACGACGATGTGTGGGGCTTCACCAGGGGCCAGACCCGTACGACCGTCAACTATGCCAAGGCAGTCTTCAACGCCCTGGAGAAGATATCCACCATCCGCGTTCGCGAGGGTCAGGCGACCGCCTTCGGCATCCGAGAAGGGAGCGTGGAAGTGTGACCCTGGCAGTCGTCCGCGTGAGGGGCATAATAAACGTTAAGAATGATATCCGCGATACGCTGACAATGCTTGGTCTGGGTCGGGTTAACCACTGCGTCCTAGTAGACGAGACCCCCCAGTACATGGGCATGGTGCGCAAGGTGAGGGACTACGTGACCTATGGCCCGATAGATGCCGAGACCGCTGCCCTCCTTTTGAAGGAGCGAGGTCGGTTGGAGGGCCGTAAACCACTGGACGAGTCCATCATCAAGGAGATGGGTGAGTTCAAGTCCTTCGACGATATGGGCAAGGCGATCGCCGAGGGCCAGCTGAACTGGTCCAAGCTGGACAAGACCGTCCGCGTGTTCCGTCTGCACCCGCCCCGCAAGGGATACGAGGGCGTGAAGCGCTCCTACACCGTGGGTGGCGCCCTGGGCGACCGCGGCGAGGGGATCAATCCCCTCATCCAGCGAATGATCTGAGGTGGTATCGATGGGAAAGACCAAGACGAGCAAGCACCGCGGTTCCAGGACCTACGGCCGGGGCAAGAAGGCCGGTCGAGGCCACGGCAAGCGCGGCGGCGTCGGTGCCGCTGGCGGCCACAAGCACAAGTGGATCGCCACCCTCAAGTACGACAGGGACCACTACGGCCGGAAGGGGAAGGGATTCAAGCGACCCCAGTCCGTTGTGGGTCAACCGATAACCATCAACGTCGGCCAGCTGAGAAAGCTCAAGGAGCGCCTCATCAGGGACGGCATCGACAAGGGCGGCAAGGAGATCAACCTCACCGCCCTGGGATACGGCAAGCTTTTGGGCTCGGGCGTCGTGCAGGGCGCGTGGGAAGTGACCGTGGACGCGGCCACCCCAAGGGCTGTTGAGAAGATCGAGTCCGCCGGTGGGAAGATAGAGGTTCCCAAGGCGTAGGCTCGAAGGCACATCGAACGCGAATAGCGAAGGAAGGACGGACCGAACATGGCCGAGACAAAGAAGAGCTCGCTCTACAGGCTCAAGCCCTTCATCGATCGCATGCCTGCGATCAAGAAGCCTGACGGCCACGTTCCCTTCAAGACCAAGATGTACTGGACCATCGGGATCCTGGTCATGTACTTCGTCATGACCAACGTCTTCATCTACGGCCTGGACCATGAGCAGACGCTGGACCTCTTCGCCTCCTTCCGGGCCATTCTGGCAGGTGCCCAGGGCTCGCTGCTCCATCTGGGCATCGGGCCCATAGTGACCGGTTCCATCATCATGCAACTGTTCACCGGGGCCAAGATCATCAAGCTGGACCTTACCGATTCTGAGGACAAGGCCATCTACCAGGGCACCCAGAAGGTACTGGTCATCGTCATGATCATAGTGGAGTCCATCCCCCAGGTGATGGGATACCTCGTCCCTTCGGTGGACCTTATAGAACTGGTGGGCGATCTCGGAGCGAAGTCCCTCATCGTATTCCAGCTCTGCGTCGGTTCCTACCTGGTGTTCCTGATGGACGAACTGGTGTCCAAGTGGGGCATAGGGTCCGGCATCTCGCTGTTCATCGCAGCGGGCGTTGCCCAGCAGATATTCACCGGGACCGTCAACTGGGAAGCTGCGAACCCTGCTTACGATGTGGGATTCAACACCGGTCCCGACGGTAACCCCAACCTCCCCGCTGGCACCATCCCCAAGATCATCTACGCCCTGACCCACATGAGCGGTTCTGAATGGACAAGACAGGGCTTCAGGATGGTGTTCATAGACCCACCCAATGCAGTGATAGCCCTCATCGGTACGATCGTGGTGTTCATCATAGTGGCGTACGCAGAATCGACCCGCATCGAGCTGCCCCTGGCCCACGGCAAGGTCCGCGGCGCCCGGGGTCGGTACCCGATCCGGTTGATCTACGCGTCCAACATCCCCGTCATCCTGATCGCGGCACTTCTGGCCAACATCCAGATGATCTCCCTGGTGCTTTGGAACAGCCCCAGGCTCCAAGATACAATATTAGGAGGAAACCCCTACATAGGAGGCTATCTGCCCGGTAGTACAACACCCATATCAGGCTTCGCCTTCTACGTAAGCCAGATAAATGGGTTGTATGACTGGTTGATACCGCTCATGAACGATGCCTACATGCCGTACTATCTTACAGAATGGAAGATCGTGGGCCACGTTCTCATCTACCTGTTGTTCATGATAGGCGGTTCCATCATCTTCGCTAAGTTCTGGATCGAGACAACAAACATGGGCCCGGAGGCCGTGGCCAAGCAGATCCAGTCCAGCGGCATGCAGATCCCGGGCTTCCGGCGTGACCCAAGGGTCCTCAAAAGGGTGCTCGAACGGTACATACCGGTGGTCACAGTGCTGTCGGGCGCCTTCGTGGGTGCCCTGGCCGCCTTTGCCGACATGATCGGCACTACAGGACAATCCAGCGGGACAGGCGTGCTGTTGATGGTGGGGATCATCATCCGGATGTACGAACAGATAGGCAAGGAGCAGGCCATGGAGATGCATCCAGTCTTGCGTGGCTTCTTCGGGAACGAGTGATCTTGCTCCACCGCAACGTTTTTCATCCCCAATGCCCCTAAAAGTGCGAATTCGCCATGTATAAGGACCTGAAAGAGTTCGAGGACTGGCTGAGGAAGAACCGAGGGAAGGACAGGCCTGACGAGTGGTACGACGCCGCGATCGACGCGATCCACGACTACAAGGACAACTACCTGCCCCCCCTGAGGGGCTTCCTCCGCTGGGTGGATGACACCATAGAGGGCATCGCGTGGGAGTACAACGTGGAGGCCCACGTCAAGAACAGGATACGCCAGGAGCTCTGCCAGGTCATGAAGACGGAGATGGACAAGTTCTTCGACACCCCCGAGGAGATGGCCTTGGCAGAGGAACGCAAGGATGAGCACTCACGATACTCCAAGGTCCACACCCTTCTGCTGCTCTACAAGGGCAAGCTGTGACGCCCTTCCAGACGAGCCACTGATATCTACCGATGTCTACCGATATCTACACCCGGGTCCCAGTCGATGAGCTCATTTCTTTCTGAGGAGCATCACCGCGACGGCTATCAGGACCACCATTATGGCGATCACGGCCATGACCGTCGCCGTGCCGAGGCTACCGCCCTCCTCATCCGAAACAGGGGGACCGTCGATCTCCTCGTTCAAGATGCGCACCTCGTCGGGGACCTCCTGGGTGATCATGTTGTTGTCGATCGGCCCCTCGGCCATCTCGTTGCTGGGGTCTACGACCATCATGATGCCTCGCAGGAAGAGTTCCCTTACTGGCTTGGAGAAGCTGATGGTCACGGTGCCGTTCACTGGAACGCTCACGGTCTCGTTGTGGATCTCATTGAGGTAGGGCGAACCGTACGAGGGGAAGCCGGTGGCCATGAAGGTCGGCCTCACGCTGAACACCTCGACCAGGGTGGCCTCGACATCCACGTTGCCCACGTTCTCCACGTCGAAGGAGATGGTCACCAGGCCCGTGTCGTTCAGCAGCGTTGTGTTGATCGTGATGCCCAATGCGGAGATGCGCAGGTCGATCTCGAACCCGGTCGGCATGATGTACCTGCGGAGGTTGAAGGGGCGCTCGATGGCACGATCGTCCAGGAGGATGCCCTCCACGTACAGGAACTTGCCCTCGTGGTCGGCCAGGAGCCCATCGTAGTCGTAGAGGTGGATCACATTGGTCCCCCTGGCCCAATCGAGCGATATCGGATCGCGCTTGGTGATGGTCGTGGGGCCGTCCTCAATGTAGGTCTTGAGTTCCTTGACCTCGGTGATCACGACCGCGGTGCTGCCCTTGATGTTTATGTCGTACACATTGGCCTGGGTCACCTCCTCTGCCCAGAAGAGGTGAACGGTGTTCTCCTGGGGGATGATCGGAGGATCATCGTGGGGGCCGGGGGTGATGAAATCGGTCTGGGCCGCTATGAGAAGCGTGCCCAGGACTATCACGGTCAGCATGATGCCCAGGGAGACCATGACGCGCACCCGTTCGGGGTGGAGCAGGTTCTTCCCCTTCCACGTGAGACGGTAATACACCCACTTGCGGGGACTGTCGTCCTTCTTGACGAGTCCGACCTCCATCAGCTTGGTCAGGTGCTCGTGGACGGTGGCCTTGTTCATGTCCAGCTTGCGGGAGAGGTCCGAAACGGTGAGCTGGCTCTCGTCCAGGTGCTTCAGGATCTCTATCCTGGTGTCGGAGGCCAGGACGCGGAACTCGTCCTGTGAGAGTTTGATCTTGGGCTTGTAGTCCATGTTGCCACCTGTCCTTGGTACGACTACCAGTTCACGTTAAAGCGCCGGCCCTTTATATATGCTACACCAATGGTTTGGTGGCCTATCAACGCGCCTGGGCCATTCGGACCCCCAACGATACCCCCGCCCTACTCCGGGGGTAGGGTTGATAAGGCCCCTTGCCCATGGCAGTCCGCAGCAGTCCGAGGACCGTCGCGGGGGGAACAGTATGGTCGCCGAGCGTCCTGGCATGATGAGGATCAAGGACCTCAAGGAAGGTTACGAGGTCCGGGGCTTCTATGCCGTCCGACAGAAGGAGCTTCCGAGGAACTACCGGAACAAGTCTGGGTTGTGGTTCCAGCTCCGCATAGGTGATTCCACCGGGGACATCACCCTCAAGTTCTGGGGAAGCGAGGACGAGGACCGCACCATGGGGGTCTACAACTCCTTCACTACCGGCTCCGTGGTCTACGTCCAGGGGATGGTCGCTTTCGACAAGTACGTGGAAGGCCTCACCGTCGTCATCAACGAGGGGAAGGACGATCTCAAGGTCGTGGAGGAGGGGGTCGAGTCCCTGGACCTTGTACCCGCCCTGGAAGCGGACAGGATCCAATCCCTCACGGAGGAGCTGTTCGAGCTCATTGCCAGTGTGACGGACCTGCCCCTCAAGATGCTGCTCCAGGCCTTCTTCTCGGAGAAACCCTTCCTGGAGGCCTTCAAGCACTCCCCCTCCGCGATCAAGTACCATCATGCCTACGTCGGGGGGAACCTTGAACACACCATCAACGTGGCCCGCATCGTGGACCTGCTTGCGACACGATATCCTCGCATCGACCGGGACATGGCCATCACGGGGGCGCTCCTTCATGATGTGGGAAAACTGCGGGAGTACCGCGTCGCCACCTCCGTCGAGATGACCAACGAGGGCCGGTTCGTGGGCCACTCCCACCTGGGATGGGAGATGGTGCGTGAAAGGCTAGAGCGCATACCCAACTTCCCTGAGGAGAAGCGCCTCAAGCTCTGGGACATGATAATCCACCACCATGGCTCGTACGAGCAATCGGCCGAGACGCATTCGACCAACCTCCACACGATCGAGGCCGTCGTCCTCCACTATGCCGATGACGCCGATGCCAAGGTCGGAGGGTTCTCCCAGCTCCTGGAAAGGGCAGAGGACACCAAGGACGACTGGGTCTACGTGCCCGAGTACAACCTATCCATATTCAAGCGGTGAGGTCGAGTGGGCGAGGGAAGCTTGAGGGAATGGAAGGCACCATTGGCAAGGGCTGAACTGTCCCTACAGTGCGGGTCCTCCGAAGAGGCCCGGGTCCTCTGGGAGGCCATCCGTGCCGACGACCCGGGCACTGTCGAGGGCCGCGTGGAGGGCGACCGCCTGGTGATCCTGGCGGGTCCGGTACCGATGCCCTCCCTCCGCATCACCCTGGACGACCTCCTTGCGTGCATCCAGGCCGCGTCGGGTGCCACAGCTGCGATGGGAAGCGGGGAGGTGGAATGAATGCCCCTCAAGACGGGGGTCAAGGGTCTCGACCGGCTCCTCGACGGCGGCCTCGAGGAGGGCATCGTGACGGAGATCTACGGCGAGGGCGGTTCGGGCAAGACCAGCTTCGCCCTGATGGTCGCCGTGCGGGCTGCCGAGACCGGTTCCAAGGTCCACTTCATCGACTGCGAGGGGGTCTCCCCCGCCAGGCTGCGCCAGATAGCGGGAGAGGGTCACAAGAAGACCGCCCGGAGGATACTATTCTTCGAGCCCAATTCCATGAAGGAGCTGGAGGACCACCTGGCACGCAGCATCAAGCTGGCGAAGAAGGACAAGGAGGTGGGCCTGGTGGTGCTCGACACCCTCGCCACCTTCTACCGCCAGGTGATCGGGACCCGGGACGAGGCCTCGACCAGGTCCCTCATCACGAACCTCGTCGTCCGGTTGCATCGTCTTGCCAGGGACAAGGGCATCCCGGTGCTGGTGACCAACCAGGTCTACTTCGACCCCGAGTCAGGCAACATACTTCCTCTGGGTGGCCAGGGGATAGGCCACATCGCCAAGACCATCCTTCGCCTGGACCGGCTCGCTCCCGGTCGGCGTCGGCTCGTGCTCATGAAGCACAGGCACCGAGGCGAGGGCGAGAAGTTGGACCTGCTGCTCACCGACAAGGGTCTGGAGGAGGCGTGATGGCGGGACAGAGCCTGCCCATCGCCACAGCCACGGTGAGGACGCTGGCCCACGCGACGGAGGATGTGGAGAGGGTCCGTGACACGGTCCGGGCCCTGGTCGGCGATGATGTGGAGCTGGTGGAGACGCGTTCCCGGGGTTTCCATCACCAACCCATTCACATGATCGAGGCCGAGCTCAAGGGCAGCCGGAACCTGCGGGACCTGCTGAGGAGGGTCAGGACCGAGGAGATCGAGGCGGACTACGCCCGCACATGGGAGAGGCGCCTGGACAGTGCGGACGGCATAGTCCACTTCCGCCTGGCCAAGCAACCCCTCCTGGAGGGCAGGATCGAACTCGAGCCAGAGGGCGGTGAGGGCGACCTGGTGAAGCTGGAGCTCAAGCTGCTGGCGTATCCGGCGAAGCCCGAGAGCTACAGGAAGGTGGCCGAGGGTCTGTTCGACCTCCTATAGGGTGATCGATAATGGGTTCGTGGTCCGCTCATCGACAGGAGGAATGAGGGGGATGACCGATAACGACGGGCAGGCGGAGGGGGAGGAGACCCCGGTAGGCACGCCCAGGCAGATGGAGATGGCGACCCGCATTGGCTTCTTCGTAGGTCTGTCCGTAATGCTTATAATTCTGTTCATG
>JAUVEQ010000232.1 GCA_030594725.1 Methanobacteriota archaeon | reverse complement strand
AGACCGCGATGTCCGAAAGGGCGTTCGTTGAGGGCGCCACATTGACCACCGTGATGTTCACGGTGTCCGTTGACTCGCTCCCGTGGAGGTCGAGGACCGTAAGGGTGGCAACGACCACGCCGACCTCGGAGAACACCCGGGAGATCCGACGGTTGGTGGTGAGGTTCGTGAATTGACCGTCGGAGAACTCCCACTGGTAGAGGAGGGAGAGGCTGTCCGATGGCGTATCGTAAGATGCCTTGCCGTCCAACTCTCCGGGCGAATCATGGTCCACCTGGATGTCGGCTCCGGCCACGGCGACGGGCGGGACGTTGGCGACATCGATGCGGACCGGGTCCGCTCGAAGATTGAAGGCGCCCAGGCTGTAGGTGTAGACGACGTTGAAGACGCCGGGGCGGTCGAAGGTGTAGGTCACGTTGGGACCGGTCCCGGAGGTCACGTCGGGGACGAGATCGCCGTTCAGGTCCCATTCGTGGACCAGCAACGGGTCGTCGGGCCGCTGGTACCCGCTGATGGTGGCATTGAGCTCGACGGGCACGTCCATGAGGACGGACGTGGCCGAGATGCTGGTCGTGATCGTCGGTGGGAAGAAGAGGTCGTCCGAGACCTTGAAGTACACATCGGCGAGGCCCGATGCCGCATCGGCCACCGCCTCGGTGCCGTATAGGAAGGTGTAGTACTCATCCCGGTGGTCCAGATGGTACAGGTAGAAGGCGGCATAGAGGTGCATCTGGAAGGGCCCACCATGGCCCCCGCCGATTATCTCGATGAGGCTGTTCGTGTAGCCGATCTTCTCGTACGCCCTCCGGGACCCGGCGATGTAGCTCGAGTCCTGCTGCCCGACCTGGAGCATCAGCGGTTTATCGTAATAGGGAGCGATCCCATCGACGGAGCTGGTCCCGATGGCGGCGGCGAAGGTCTGGACCGCCTTGATCCGGTCAACGAAGGCGCCGTTCGCCAGGCTGAGCCCTCCCCCGGAAGAGTGTCCCGAGATGCCGTAGGCATCCTTGTCCACCATCTGATAGAGGGGATCTCCGGGCGTTGCGTTCAGGGACTCAAGATGGTCCAGGAAATCCTCCAGGTCGGCCACGTTGGCGCTGTTGGGGAAATCGTTCCAGTTCACCCCCACCGTCACAACGACCATTCCGTGGGATGTGAGGTGGTTGGCCTCGAAGACGTAGGAGTTGTAGGGCCCTCCGTAACCGGGCAGCCACAGGATGCACGGGTAGGGAGCGTCCGATGGGTTCGGTAGGGCCCCCCGCCCGGAGCTGGTGGCTGGATAGTAGTACCGCACTGGCGTGTCGTACGACTTGGTGGAGGTGTTGATGACCCCGTCCACCCAGCCCTGCTCGTAGGGTCCGGTGCCTGAGGGTCTTGTCACCATCGGGCCGATCTCGGCCTCCACCGGCTCCGCCATGGGGAGGAGCGTGACGATAGCGAGACCGACAAGGAGAACAAGGAGGATCCATCTGGTTCCGGACAAGGCTGACCACCACCGACTGGTGGAAAGCAAGCAGACCGACCGTATTTATCATTTTCCGAATATGATCTGACCGCCTGGGGGCTGTGGGGGTCAGGGTCTTTCGTCGGTCTCGACGTAGGCGACGACCTGCTCCTCCTCGACGGGAAGGGGAGGCGGAGGGGGCGCTCCCTGGTCGTAGGACCCGGAGGGTGTGACCATCCTCGGGGGCGGCGCTCCCCCCTGGAACGGGGTGGGCGGGACGCCAGGTGGAGGAGCCATGCCGGCGCCCATGGGCGGCATCATCTGCGGGTACGGGTAACCGTCCATCCTGGGCTCGCTGAACTGCCCCCATGAGGTGGCCACCAGCACGATGCTGACGATGCCGAGGATCAGGATGATGACCGAGAGTCCAGTGAAGTCGGGGATGGTGATCCCTCCCGTCAGGATGATGGTGATGCATGCCAGAAGGGCGGTCATCCGCCAGGTCCTCCTGAACAGGCCCATCGCTCCCACCAGGGACAGTCCGAAGCTGAGGTAGCACAGGGCCGCGAGAATGTACCAGGCATCCCAGAACCACCAATCGTCCAGGGTGTATATCAGGCCGCAGATGAGGGCCAGGGAGCCTGCGATGATCATGATGATGCCCGCGGCTATGGCGCTGGTCCGCTTACCGGAGACCATGGGCGGATACATCCCGGGGCCTGGGCCTGGGAAGTAGGGCATGGGGTAAACGGGCTGGGCCGGTGCCGAGAAGTGAAGCCCACCCTCGCTGCCGGAGCGGACCTCGGGCCTGGGCTCCCCGGTGATGGATCGACCACAGCCGGGGCAGAAGTTCATCCCCTCCCGGAGCTGGCGAGCGCAGCTAGGACATGTCCGTTCCATCCGTATCAACCCCTCTTATCCAATGCATCGCCTCTATTTATCGGTTCCTTCTGAGCCCTGGTGGCATCGCTGGCCTCCGTATCTCCCTCACCTCGAGGTCGTCCGTCCCGGTGCTTGTGTCGAATATGGGCTTGGAGTACCAGATGAGGAACACCGAGATGATCGAGAGGATGAGGATGTGGGCCATGAAGACCATGATGATGGGTTCGTAGAATATCAGACTGAAGTAGGCCGCCATCATGGTGACGGGACCGACCAGGGCCAAACGGAACTGCACCTGGCGGAGACAGGCATACGCGCTGATGACCGCCAATCCGAAGCCGATGCCGAGAAGGAGGCCGACGGTGAACGGAATGGTGTTGATGGTACGGACCTCATCACCCGAATCGGGGTCGAAATCCAGGCCGAAACCCTCCCAGTAGAGGATAACGTCCGAGAACACCAGGCAGAACAGGCCTGCGATAAGTATCATCGTACCCGCCGCGATCGCGGCGTTCTGGCGTGGGTTGCGCGGCGGTCTTGGGTAGAAGGGGCCGGCGTAGGGGGGAACGTAGCCCGGCGGGGGCATGGTTCCCCAGGTCTGGGACGATGGCATCTGCACCGGGGATCGGCCCGGGACAGGGCCCGCGGGTCCACCCCCTGGGTATGGCATCGTCACGGCAAGGCACTCTCCTTCCCGTAGTTGTCCCTCTGCACGGAGGGCGTCTGGGACCTGTCAAGCTTGACGGGAGCCTTGAATCCCGGTCTTGCCATCAGTATCGACGCCAATCCCACCGCCCCCAGGATCGGGCAGAACGCCCATGACAGGACATCATCCATTGCTACGATCAGGGTGGTGCTCGCCATCACCATGATCGCGCCGGTTAGGGCCAGTATGAACCGGGTCGACCTTATGGCCGCGATGCCCGAGGCCAGGCCCACGGAGAACGAGGCGATCATGAACACGCCCGCCATCACGTACTCCCAGTGGATGACCGTCTCCTCCCAGGACTCCCATCCGTCGTCGTGGTAGACATATTCCCAGGTTAGGTCTATAAGGAAGAAGAGGGCAAGGACCAGGACCAGGCAGGAGGAGAATATCAGGACGATGCCGCCGAGGATCCCCAGGGCACGATGTTGCGAGATCGGGGTCGGTGGGACCTCCGTTCCCGGTGGGGGCATCATGCCCCAGGGTTGCATTCCCGGGGGCATGCCTGGAGGCATGGCAGGTGTCATCGGGGCACCAACGGGGGCTGAGGGCGGAGGACCGCCAGCTACCATCTGGTGGCCGCAGTTGTGGCAGAACGAGGCCTGCTGCTCGAGCCTAGTACCGCAATCCGAGCAGAAGTTGGCGGCCAACCGAGCAACCCCAGGCCTAATGGGACGGGTCTTATCTAAAACCTTTCGATTTGGGAGGGTACTGGACCGAGGCTCTGCGGCCCACGGGCCATCAGAGGCCCCTCCGGTCCACAGGCTCGTCCCACATGGCCTTGCGCCTGATGACCTCCTCGTAGTCGGCATCGACCTCGAAACCGACGACGCGGCGTCCCGTCTGGCGAGCTGCGAGCATGGTACCGCCCGAGCCCGAGAACACGTCCCCGACGATGTTCCCCTCGTCGGTGGAGGTGAGGATCATCTTCCGGAGGAGCTTGACAGGCAGCTGGCACGGGTGGCCCTTGATCCTGTCGGGGTCGTTCCCGCGGTTGTACTCGGGGAAGAACCAGACATCCCCCTCCTCCCAGCGTTCCTCCCCCTCCAGGCGACCATCCAGGTCGCCCTCCTCCGCCTCCTCGTCCCAGACGTCCTCCTGGTATCGCTCCAGGCGGTTGAACGTGTAGTCCTTGGGGTCCTTGACCAGGAGCAGGACATGGTAGTGGGAGGTGACGAAGCGCCTCTTCGTGTACACGCCCCAGGTGTACCTCCATACGATGTGGTTGAGCAGGTGGAAGGGTGAGGTCTCCACCGCCTGGAGGATGTGGACCAGGTTCGTCCAGCCCGAGACGATGTACAGCGAGCCCCTGGCCGAGAGGGACCTGTGGCACAGTTCCATCCAACCCCTGGAGAACTCCAGGTAGTCATCGCCTGACATGCTGTCCTGGTAGAGCTTGTACTCCTTCGACCCGTACTCGTGGGACGCCTTGTCGAACCCGATGTTGAAGGGCGGGTCCGCGATCATGAGGTCGAAGGCCCCCCTCCACTCGGGAAGGGTCTTGAATATATCACCGATGACCAGCTCGTATCCCTGCCCCGCCATCGGGCCTCCGAACGTTTCCCGCGCTGATAAGCGTTTTTACGCCCCAATGGAAAAGGTTTATCAATGTTCCCGTTTTATACACGCAATAGCGGCATCGAAGATGCTGGCCACCCGGAGGTTGTTATACTTGGCCCCCCCGCGACACGCACATGCCCTCTTAGGGCTTGTCGCAATCACCGTCCTTGCCCTCGTCACGCTGGCACTGGCAGTCTCGCCCGCAGGCGCAGAGAGCATAGACATATACGAGTTCGAGGAGCTGGACGCCACCCACGGCGCGGAGGCCGTCGCCATGCGCGCCGATGGGAACGAGGGGGTCGTCCTGACCTCCGACAGGAACGTCACGACGGGCCTCTACACCAATTACGTGTACACCACCGGAGGGTCAAGTCTCATGGAGAGGGCGAAGTACACCCTCCAATCCTGGAAATGGACCTGCGCCGCCTTCGACCCGGCGGACACCGTCGCACTCCTGGGCGGGACCCAGGGCAGGCTCTACAAGTACGACAGCGGCGCGGTGTCCTCGATCACCACCTCCATCGGCTACGAGTTCACCGCCATCGACTGGCACCCCACCAATCAC
>JAUVEQ010000330.1 GCA_030594725.1 Methanobacteriota archaeon | reverse complement strand
ATGGTGTAGATCTCGTCGGCCACGGGCTCGCCGTTGCCGTCGGTGGTCATCAGCATGAGGGTGTTGGTCGCGTTGGGGGTGATCGTGGAGGGGAGCTGGGAGGTCAGGCTCTTCTCTCCCGCCAGGTACAGGCTGTCGGCGTTGTAGACCGCTATCGCGGAACCGACGAGAAGCATCATTATCACGAGGACGACCTTGAGGTTCCGCCCATCGTTGGCCTGAGCCAGCTTGCTATTGCCGCGCTTTTTCATCTTGCCACCACCCCTCTCACGGTCACCTCTTTATAAATGGGTTGGGCCTACATGTAGCAAAAAGGGCTTCTTGCAGTCTCGGGGCGGGTCTGTGGGGTAAGCTTTTTTAGGGACGTCCCGGGTTCCCTGTCGAGCCCACCCAGGGAGGTTCGCGATGCCAGACCAGGAACGACTGCGGCCGGCGGACGTCATCTCCGAGGTGGATTGCCGCCGGGAGGAGGTGCTGGACATGGACCTCGTCTTCCGGACGGACGCCGGGATCCCCCTGGATGAGCCCAGGAGCGGATGGACCTGCACCGTCTCCATGTTCATCCTGGAGGAAAACTACGCCCTCAACGAGGAGTTGGAGACGGAGATCGCGTTCATCACCTACAACATCGGCGACGACGACATGTGCGAGCTGGTGGATATGGAGGTTGCCAAGGAGTACCGTGGACACGGACTCGCCAAGCGCCTCATGGAAGAGGCCCTGGCCGACATCACGGTAAAGGGCGGGACGCGCATCTACATATTCGCCTACGAGCCCGAGGAGGGCTCCCGGACCGAGTTCTTCTCCCGTTTCGGATTCCGGCCGATGGATGTCAAGGACAAGGAGCGGTCAGCCAGCTCGTTGCCTTTCCCGATGAGGCTGGACCTGGAGTAGCCGGTCGATGAAGGGTCAAGTGCGAGGACCATACCACTTGGTGGGTGCCTACTTCTCCTCGTCGACGATCTCCACGATCTCCTCGTGGACCTTCCGTATCCGCCTGTTGATCGCGGCCTTGCTCAAGAGCAAGTAGTACGTGAGGGGCATACCGATGGCCAGAATGATGACGAGGACGATGCCGAAGTATAACATGCTGATGCCATCGTCCTCACTTCCGGACCCTCCGTTGTCCACGTCGTCGGCCTTGACGGTGACGGTGAAGGTGTTCTCGCCCTCGTTGTTGCCCAGGTTGGCGGACACCATCAATCGGTATGAACCGGGCTTGGTGGGAGCGGTCAGCTCTGCCAGGTATCTTCCAAGGTCGTTGGTGATGACCACGTCGGGCTGGTTCTGGCCGTTGAACCAGACGGAGACGGTCGCCCCCGGGACCTCGAAGCCGTTCTTCTCGAAGGTCACCTTGCCCGACACCTGCATCTTCTGACCAGGTTTGAGGAGGTTCGTATCGGGGTAGATGGTGATGGCCAGGGGCTCTGGTTGGGGAATGACCCTGGGACCGATGATGATCGAGTGGGCCTTGGTATTGTCCTTGAAGGTGGTCTCCACATCGCCGATGGCATAGACCACGGCGATTATCTCGTGTTCGCCATCCTCCACGTCCACTACCCATCCCAGATCCCAGGTGGCGGGCTCGTTGGTGTTGACATGGCCCTCCTTGGACCCGATGAGCCCTTCCACGGTCTCGCTGTCGACGTAGACCGAGAGATGGACCCGTTCTGCGTTGTTCGGACCCTGGTTGGTCACGATGACCTGGATGGTGGTCCCCAAGCCGTGGGGCAGGGGCGAGGACTCGGCCCCGTCAGGGTCGAGGACCTTGATGTAGGCGACCGTCAGGTCGACGCCACCCTCGGGCGATTTGATGACGATGATCGGGATATGGCCGAGGTTGTCCGTCTCGACGGTCTCGTTCACGGTGTTGTCCTGGTCGATGTACAACCAGATCTCATTCGAACCGGGGGTGTCTGCCGCCCAGTTGATCCAGGCGGTCCTGCTCTCGCCGGAGGGGATGTGATCGATGGTCTCGCGCCACGCTATCGGCACTCCACCGGCGCCCGGGGGACCCAGGTAGAAGTCGATGGTCACGTTCCCGGCGGCACCGTCACCGAGGTTGGCGATGGTGACAGTGATCTTCACCGCCGTCCGGTTGTGCACGGGGGACGGTGGGTCGAGGAGGATGCCATCATCCTCGAGGATCAGGTTCGGTCGGGGGGCGAAGGGAACGACCCATACCAGCATTGAGACATCGTTGTTGTCCTCCCTGGCCTCCGTCACGGTGTTGGCGGGGTCGACCCTCAATGTGAACTCCCATTCGCCGATCTCGTCGGCGGACCAGTTCCAGTGGACGATCGCCTTGTCGTTGGCGACGATGCTATGGATACGGGTATGGTTCTGACGGTACGCCAGCTCTCCGTCCAGGCTGCCCCAGAGCTCGACGCTGACGTCCATGACGTCCCGGGTGCCCAGGTTGTGGACCGTACCGGATATGTTGATCTCGATACCCTCGATGGGATAGTAGTGAGTGGAGTTGAAACCTCCCTCGCCGACCACCAGGTCTGGCTGGATGGTTGCCTGTGAGAGGTGGTAATTGACCATCTCCATGTTCCGCACCCTGTCGACCGTGACGGCCTTCCTCGGCTGGTTCTCGAAGTAGATCGAATCCTCGAAGGCGGAGGGATTCTCGTCAACGGTCACGTTGCCCTTGACGTCGAACCTGTTCTGATCGCTGAAGGTGATGGAGGTTCCCTGGACGTCCGACAGGCCCCTGTACTTGGCCGTGTAGTCCCAGACCTCCACCTGGGTCTCCTCATCAGAGCCAGTGGTGAATACCCTGGTGATGGTGACGGTGTGCTTCTCTTCGGGGAACTGTGCGATGGGCACGGGGAAGAGCATCATCCGAAGCGGTGCGTCCATGGTCATGTTCTCCCCGATGGTCATGTTGTAGTCCAGGGGACCCGTCATGGTCGCGATCTCCAGGGGACCGGTGTACTGTGTCGAGGAACCGAGCAGCGCTAGGTCGGAGACCGACCTCCATTCCCGCCCCGTGACCTCGGCCTCCATGCTGGTGTCACCCTCCTCTGAGTTCCCGGCCCAGCCGCCCGTCAGGTACAGACTGCCGGTGACCTTCAGGATCCAGGCGACCTCTCCAAGGTAGCTGGTGGTCCCGTCGACCTCGAACCTCAGCCAGCCCTGGGCGTTGTCGAAATCGACCTCGTACACGTCAGCGCTTGAGGGAAGGTAGAAGGACCCAGACACGGTGTAGTTCCACCAGTCGCCGTCGGTGTACACTGGTGCGACCAGGTCCCCGGCCGCCGCGTTGACGGGGAGAGCTATGAACAGGGGACTGGCGACCATCAAGGCCACGAGGACCATGCTCACCAGACCCTTGAGTAGAGAACATCCAGGATTACCCATCGGTCCAGTCCATGAATCGGCCAGTATAAAAGCCTGGCGAGATGATTACAAAACGCGAGAAGTGTCTGGCAGTCCCCAGGGACCCCTACAAGACCCCTACAAGGCCCCTACAAGACTCCCCCCCGACGGGTCCCGGTCAGGCCTGGACCGCGAAACCCATTTAAGGGCTGGGACCCATCTAATGGCAGCCCCTAGCATGGCCTAGTCCGGGAGCTATGCCAGCTCTCCGACGGACCGATGGGACGGTGTGAACTTGCGGGACATCCTGCGGAGGCTCCAACGGGGGGATCTCACCCTCGAGGAGGCCGAGGCGGCCATCGAGGCAAAGGAGGTCACACCATCCTCTCCCCCGATGGGCACCACGGTGAGGAGGGAGGCGGCC
>JAUVEQ010000200.1 GCA_030594725.1 Methanobacteriota archaeon | reverse complement strand
TCCCAGGAAGCTTGGGACCGGGAGGATTTCGATTCGTACCAACCCGCCTTCGAGGAGAACCTGGAGGAGCTCCGTGACGAGGTGGCTGCATACGGAGAGGACTACTGGAACTCCTCCATCTACAACGGTTGGCTTCATTGTCTCCAGGCCCTGGACCAGAACACCTCCCACCCCGATCTCCCAGCCTTCATGGGGACCGACGCCTGGGCGGCAAAGCAGCTCAATACCCAGCTGGGTTCATGGACCCAGCTGACCCACGACACACAGCTATACAGGAAGCAGACCTACACCTACGTGGGCATGTCCGCCCCTCCAGCGGAGTACGTCGAGCCTGTTCCAGAGCTGTACTCGAGGATGGCCGAGATCATCAAGACCCTGGTCGACGGGATGGACGATATGGGCCTTCTCACGCCGACCATGAGGACCATCCTGGGCAACTTCTGGAAGGTGTTACACTGCTTCGAGGAGTACGCCATCGCTGAGCTGGAGCTCCGAGAGCCCGAGTTTGACAGCGAAACGATGATACATCCTAGGCACGCCTATAAGTATATGGTCTGGGAGCCTACCTATGGCGAGACCTACGAGGGCCGGACGATCCTGGTTTCCGATGTCCACACCCTCCACGACGCCCGCTCCCCCATAAGCTACCTGGAAGAGGGTGTGGGTTACGTCAGGCTCTTGGTGGTGGTCGCTCCTTCGCCGGATGGTCACTATATTTGCGTGGGACCCGTCTTCGAGCATTTCGAGTTCAGTAGAGATGGAAACCTCGGCCGCCTCACGGACGAGGAGTGGGAAGGGATGCTGGCCAACGGCACCGCCCCCGAGCCCGCACCGTGGGCCCAGGACTTCAATGTGTGAGCTCAACAGTCCGTCTTGACCGCTTCGCAGCTCTTGTGGGAGTTCTTCCTGTCACAGATCTCCTGGATGGGGCACTTGCACTCCTTCTCGAACTGGCAGGGACCGTCCTCCTTCTTCTTGAGCCCCTGGGACTTGTACTTCGACAGGCCGTCGGGGAACACGGTCACGGTGGTGCCATACTTCTCGGCCATCATCTTGGCCGCCAGGAAGTTGGCGCCAGAGGAGATGCCCACGCAAAGGCCCTTGGCATCGGTGAGGTACTGGGCAGCCTCCCTCGCCTCCACGGTCGAGCAGGTGGCGACCTCGTCGATTACCGGATTGAGGCCACCCTTCCCATCGGATGCGATGGCGGGAATGAAGCCATCGCCGATGCCCCCTATGCCGTGCATGCCTGGCTCGCCCCCGCTCATGACGGGGGATTCTGCCGGTTCCACGGCGACGACCTTGATATCGGGGAAGACCTCCTTGAGGCGCTTGCCCACACCTATCAGCGTGCCACCGGTGCCGACGCCGGCGACGAAGGCCCCTATACTCTCAGAGCGGGGTTTCATCTGCTCCAGTATCTCGGCCCCGGTGGTCTTGTAGTGGCATTCCACATTGAGAGGGTTGGAGAACTGGTCCGGGTTGAAGCAGTTGGGGTCCGATGCCACCATCTTGTCACGGATCTGGGCGGCCTCGGCGAAGTTGCCCTCGGAGCAGAATATCATTCTCGCGCCGAGCACCTCCATCACCCGCTTCCGCTCCTCCGACATGTTCTCGGGCATCACGATGGTGATGGGGTATCCCTTCTCCCGGGCGAAGAACGCCAGGGATATCCCCGTGTTCCCGCTGGAGGCCTCGACTATCTCCATACCAGGTCGGAGCAGTCCCTGACGCTCGCTCTGTTCTATGATGTAGAGGGCTATCCTGTCCTTGATGCTCCCCAACGGGTTCGTGCACTCCATCTTGGCATAGATGCCATCCGCCTCGACCATCGGGGTGTTACCAACCTTGACCAATACGCTGCCTCCGGGCCCTGTGTACCATCTGGCTAACACGTTTTTGCGATATTAAGGTTTCCAGCCTGGCCTTTCGAAGGGGTATCATTTCGGCAATCCGTGAACCGTGGCCTATTCGGGTTAGCGTCTTCGTCTCGAGGTCCAACCGAAGATGTCACCATGGCTGTCGGGTAGATCCGCCTCACCGATATTTCTCCCAGACATCGATCCACGTGGTAAGAACATAATCTGTAAGCTGAGGTGGTATCTCGTAAGACCGCTCGATACCCTTCATGATCTCACAGTACCTCCGATAATCCCCCATCGTGGTTTTCAAATTCGGTCCCGATACAAAATCGAATCGATGGAGGTTGTGGATGATCGGTTTGAATCGGGGGGAATAGACATATGGGTCCTTGATGTAGAGCAGGCATGAGAACATACCGTGAGCGGAAGACCCATAGATCCTCTGAGCCCCCTTGACCCGATCTCCCAGATCATATTCATCGTCGAGAAGGGACAAGAGGGCCTCACGGGTGGCTTCGATGCCCTTTCTCTCGATGTTTCTCCGGTTCCTGAGGAAGAGGGAGCTGAACCTCATATTGGCATCACCGAACCCATTACAATTTACGAGCTCGATCACATCGCATAGGTCCATGTACGACCAGGTGCCCCATTTTCTAGTGAGGATGTCTCTCGCTTGATTTTCAGCGGTCTTCCTTCTGATGTGAACAAGATGCTTTTCAACACAGGTTCCGATAGAATCCTCGATCATATCGGTCCCATGGAAAACCTCGATTACTTCGTCGAATGTACACATCCCCACACCCCGCTTGATTCCCCACAAGTTTGTTGGGAATGCTACCAGATTGCGTTTATAGTTATCGGGTGTCATCCCATGGGATTGAGTTGAATCAACCTCAGATATTCAACAGAGAACAGGGTCTGGCCATGGAACAAAAGGTCACGATTCCACGAAGGATTATCGGGAAGGATCTCTAGACAATTCATGCTAGAATCATCGTTGGACAACTATATGATGGAAATCCATTATTTTGATTAGAAACATCTAGCCAGGAGCGAAGAATAACACCTTGGTACCATGCTACGTAGCATGCTACTCAAGGTATAGCCAGGCCTTCTAAGAACACCTATCTTTAAACCTGTTGTATGGGAGTTCCTTTGCTGCGGGCCCTGCAACCTGGTGTGTTTTTTATCTGCGTAGCACGCTCCCAGTTCACTCCACCCTCTTCAGCACCAGTTTGCCCCCCCTTTATAACCAACTCCATCACGTCGCCCTTCTCGATGCGGAGGGCTTGTGCCAGGGCTCGGGAAATCGATGCTGAGCAGAGGCCATGGGGATGCAGTTGCACTCGGACGAGGTTCGACATGGTCGATATAAAGTATTGAATAAAATTTCTATATCAGCTTCGATGAAGAGGGCTGGGTGGGTGAAAGTGCTGGTCTTAAGGATTGTTGGTAGATCCTGTGATAAATATAGTTTCGGGATGGAATAGAATTCGGCGATCGCTGGTTGATGTTAGAATCGTTGAGATAACCTAAACGGAAACCTTCAATAACATTAGAATCGATATAATAAGGGGTTCGTTATATTGAGAATAAGAGACCTCGGCCTGATTAAGGCAGGTGTGGCCACGACCATGATTTTGGGGTTGATGGTCCTTTTCGTCAGCGATTGTGCAGAATCAAGTCCCGGCCTGGAGCTGGAGTATTCAAGCGCATCCTTCTTTGGTGAGAACGTTGGTGATAAATCCGGCCATTCCTTAGCGGTCGTCGGGGATGTCAACGGCGACGGATTCGATGACATTCTGATAGGGGCCAATAAGAATGGCGATGGTGGCTCGGGTGCGGGCCAGACATATCTCATCTTTGGAAAGCGAACGGGATGGGAATTAGATATCAATCTGTCCAACGCGAACGCGTCATTCTGGGGCGAGAATGCGAATGATTTTTCCGGAAATTCGATCGCAGGAGTCGGAGATGTCAACGGGGATGGGTACGACGACTTCTTGATCGGTGCATATTGGAATAACGAAGGGGGCTCACGTGCTGGCCAGACTTACCTCATCCTAGGGAAGTCATCGGGATGGTCCATGGACTTCGACCTGTCCAACGCGGATGCTTCATTCTTGGGGGAGCATGCTGGCGATCAGTCTGGTTCGTCGATCTCGGGCGCTGGGGACGTGAACGGCGACGGGTACGACGATATTTTGATTGGTGCTCCGTATAATGAAGAGATAGACCATATAATTTTACATAACTTTGGCCAGACATACCTCATTTTCGGGAAACGAGCGGGTTGGACCATGGACACCAAACTCAACACCTCGGACGCATCCTTCTTGGGGGAGGTTCTTTCGGATTATTCTGGTTGTTCGGTCGCGGGTGCTGGGGATGTCAATGGAGACGGGTATGATGATATCATTATCGGCGCTCGTGGGAGTCACGAAGGTGGTGGCGATTCCGGCCAATCGTATCTCATCTTCGGAAAGGCGTCGGGATGGTACATGGACACCAATCTGTATTACGCGAATGCCTCATATTGGGGGGAGAATAACACAGTAGTGTATGATTATTCGGTCGCTGGGGTCGGTGACGTCAATGGCGACGGATTCGACGATATTCTGATTAGCTATTGGGAGAATGATGAGGGCGGTTTCGACGCGGGCCAGACGTACCTCATACTTGGTAAGGCATCGGGATGGTCCATGGACACTAAACTGACCGACGCAGATGCATCATTCTGGGGTGAGGCAGTATTAGAGGAAGCTGGACGGTCCATCGCTGGCGCCGGGGACATCAATGGTGACGGGTACGATGATATTCTGATAGGTGCTCCTGGTGCAGATACCAGAGATCTCAGAGCAGGTAAGACATATATCATTTTAGGAAAAGGTTCGGGATGGTCCATGGACACCAACCTTTCCACGTCCAACATTACCTTTTTAGGAGGGGATGCCAACGACGAGACAGGATGGTCAGTGGCAGGCGCCGGTGACGTGAACGGGGACGGGTGGGACGATGTCCTGATCGGCGCTCATCTAAATAACGCCACCAGGGGTAAAACGTACATAGTCTTCTATGATGACGGTGCACCGCCAAAACTAGGGTTGGATTCAACACCGCAGGTTGCCACCACGGGCGATTGGTTCACCTTCAATACGACCGTTTCCGATAACTATGCGATAAGCAATGTATACATTGAGTATTGGTACGGGGATTCTCAATCGCACTTCAACAAATCTGCAGACCGATCAATGGGAAACGAATCCTACGGGACATGGTTGTTGAACATCACGATCCCTTGGAATTCGACGGAGACACTCCACTATGTCATTCATTGCAGGGACAAGACCTTCTATCTGGTAAGTTCGAGTGTAAGGGATGTCACGGTCTTGGACAATGACCCCCCAATTCTAAAGGCTGATGCAACACCCTCCAATGCCACGACAGGGGATATTCTCACATTTTCGTTATTTTCATCCGATAATATCCACATATATGATATCTGGGTCGAGTACTGGTACGGGGACGCCGGGACACACTCCAACATCTCGATGACCCACGTCTCGGGCGACTTATGGGACCACAACATAAATGTCCCTTCGGACAGTCTTGATATGCTTCATTACTTCTTCTGCCTGATGGATAACTCGTCGAACAGTATGACGACAAGCACGAAAGATGTGGACGTGATCGACAATGACCTGCCAGTCCTGGGAGCCGATGGCACAGGGGACTTGGGTACTACGGGGGACCCCTTCACATTCTCGTTGGAGGCCTGGGACAATCTGGGCGTGGAGGAGGTCAGGGTCTCCTATCGCTACGGAAACGGGCCCTCCGAGATGGCCATCATGAACCTCT
>JAUVEQ010000252.1 GCA_030594725.1 Methanobacteriota archaeon | reverse complement strand
GTCGCCTGCGTGTTCCAGGACAATCTGTACGCCGTGTGGCGCATGATATATCCCGTGGACCCCTCCCTTCCCCTGGACGTGCCCATCAACGAGGATATAGTCATGCGGCGCGTCACCGATTTCCCCGTCGAGGTGGAGGTCCTGCTCGATGTGAATCCCGTCATCGAGGTGGAGATCCCCCTGCAGGTGACGGTGAGCACCTTCTGGGGCGCCCCGGTGGATCCCCGGGACATGGGGATAACCATGAGCGTCCTCCAGGGCAACCTGGTGCTACAGGACGAGGTGGAACTCGTCCATGATGGCAACGGCGTGCTGCTTGGGTCCTTCGTTACCGAGAAGAAGGGTTCGTACACCTTCGTGGTGCAGATGGGGTCCCGGGAGGTCGCCTCCACGTCCGTGAACGTGCTCGGGCCTTCCACGTCCGACGAGGGCTCGAACTACTACGTCTACTACACCCTGGGTGCCATGGCACTGTTCGCCGTGGCACTGATCATCGGGCTGTCCCGACGGAAATGAGCGCGCGACGTCAACGTCGTCCTCGACGACCGCGCGTCCTGCGGACGGCATCGACCTCGCGACCGTACCTCCTGAGCACCTTCCTGTACTGCGGCCGCAGGTCCTCGTGTCTGTCGAACCTCCGCTCGAGGGTCCGGAACTGGCGCGTATGGACGACCCTTCGACCGTTGACAACGACGGGGTCGACCTGCATGTGGAGCATCTCGTGGTACATCGTCCCCTCCAGCACGAACCGAGGGACCTTGGGATCGTCCAACAGGCAGTTGATGACGATGAGGCCATGGGGGCGGACCATGGAGGAGTACCAGCCCCAGCGGTATGTGATGGGCCGTCGGGTCCATCCCAGTAGAGGGCGGGGGAGGCCGCTCTCGAAGTAGGTCTCGTTCACGGCATCGAACAGCCCGGCAAGGTCCGACGCCATTCCCTGGAGTTCGGGATCGAAGGACCGCTGGCGGGCCAGGTAATTGGCCTGCATGCGTTCCCTCAGCTCCTCCGTCTCCACGTGGTCCCAGAAGGGCTTCCCCACCATCCGGGGACGGGCCGCTCCCGAGGCGCGGGCGACGATGACCTCGGAGAGGGCCTCCAGCACATCCCTGGGCGCATCGGCGAGGGCGTCGTTGATGACCACCCGGAGCTCTCCTCCCCTGGCCGTGGTGCGGAAGTAGGCCTCCGCGAGGGGCCGGACGGCCACCTGGAGGCGACGGGGTAGTCGGGCCCCGAGCCTCTTGGCCGCCTCCCGGAGCATCTGCTCCATCTCCTCGCGGGTTACGGTCCATTGAACCCCGGTGTCATCACGTCCAGCCATGCGCATCAACAAGGCAATCTCCGGGCATTAACCTTCTGTTGTTGTTCTCTCCGGAGGGAAACCTTCGAACTCTGCTCTAGAAAATTCATATAGTACGTGAGACCAATGGGAAGCGGGGTCATTGGCACCTCGCAGCGGGAGGGACCTCATTACACCCTCCGGCACGAGAGGTCGAGGTGCGAGATGCGATCCGGGGGTCGCCACGGAGGGAGCGTATCCCTCCCTCTTCTCGAACAGCCCGAGGATTCTGCCGGCCAGTCGTCCCGTTGTTCCTTCTGTTCTGCATCCCATGCTTCCTACTTGTGTCCGCTCGGGAATCCCACACATTCCTCGAACCGTACAGGTTCGGGGGAAGGGGCTTTAACATCCGGGTCGTAACAGGGGGTGAGGATACGCCGATCGCGGCGAGATTTCTAAGAGGTTGCCCATCATGAAGAACAATATCAACCCGACCGTGTGTGCTGAGTACGATGAGGAGACCGATGGATACGATGTGGAGATCCAGCTGCCTGGAGTGCACAAGGAGGACATAGATTTCAAGGTCCTTCCTGGCGGATTCATGGTCCGCGCCCCCAGGAGCGACAACCCCGACACCGAGTACAACGGCTCCTATTCCTTCTGCTGCCCGATAGACGACGAGAACGTGGAGGCCAAGTTCGACAACGGTCTCCTGACCGCCCACTTCAGGCTGCGCCAACCCTTCGAGAAGGCCACCAAGGTCAGCATCGAGTGACGCTCATTCAAACCCCAACCACCCCCACCACCCAACCCCCACCCGGGTACGGGCTGTGACCGGACCCGGGTTATCCCCCTTACGATAGATCCCCATCGATGAACAAGAACCAGGTGATGCAAATGGAGACCGAGGTCGTCAAGATATTCAGCATGGACTACAACGAGAAGGAGGAGGCCTTGGAGGTGGAGGTACCCATCCCCTTGGCGAAGAAGGAGACGATCGACGTCGAGGTGTACACCGATTGGTTCGTACTACGGGCGATGCGCACCGACAAGGAGGATGCCGACTACCTGGGCACCTTCAATCTGTGCTGCTCCGTGGACGGTGAGAAGGTCACGGGGACCTTCGAGGACGGCCTACTGAAGCTATCCTTCCCGCTGGACGATCCCATGCGTCCCAAGCAGGTCACCATCACTTGATCTCAACCACCCAACCCCCCAACCCCCCACCCGGGCGCGGCCCTGTTGCCGCGCCCGGGACACTTCTTTCTTGAGAGCGGATGCTATTCCGAAAGGACCTGTTGAGGCAGCAGGGATCCCAATGGACCTGCTGGGTTGTCTTGTTCCGTTCCCCGCTCCATGAGCCGTAGGTCCAACCTCAGCGCTTCCCGAACTTGCCCTCGGAGGCCATCTTGACGTACTCGGAGAAGGCCTTCTCGGGTTGCGCACCCTCTATCGAGAACTCCTCGTTGACGATGGTCTTGGGCACGCCCATCACGTCGTACTTCTGGACAAGCTGGGGGAACTCGGTCATCTCCACCATGTCCGCCGTGATGGAGGGGTTCAAGATGGCGAACTTGTGGGCCGCCCTCACCATCTGGGGGCAGTACGGGCAGGTGGGCGAGACGAAGACCTGGATGTGGGTCTTGTCCTCGATGGGCAGCACGTTGCCCATGGTCTCGGGGTCCATGTTCGACGTGCCCCAGGACACGTCGATGATGTCCTCGACGATGACCGTGAACTCGTATCCCATGGGCATCCCGAAGAAGCGGACCCCGTGGTCCTCCTCCCCTATCAGCTTGATGGCGGGGATCTTGTCGATGCCGTGGGCCCCGGCCACCTCCGCATCGTTGACCAGGTCGTAGGTCTCGAGATGGAGCTTGTCCGAGAGGGCCGTGAGCTCTTCGACGAACTCCCGCGTCTCACGGCAGTACATGCACTCGTGCTCTTGGGTGAAGAACAGGACGGTCACGTCGGACCGGAGCCTGTCGGCGAACTTCTCTGTTATGAAATCCTTGTCCTTGTCACTTATCAAGGCCATCGAAATTCCCCCTGCCGCCGGCTGGCGACATATGTTGTTAACAATCACATGATAATAAGGGTTGCTCCCAACACTTCAGGCCATCACTCACCGGGTCAGCATCTCCCATCCCTTCACACCGGGGCGGACGATCTCGGCCGCATCGATGTCCATGTGGAACAGGGCGAGGTCGGGATCGTCGGGTCCATCCCAGTAGCTGTCGGCGAAACCAGCCGAATCGCAGACCCGCAACCGGAGAGCGGGATCGCCAACCTTGCTCGCCTTCCCTGAGCACCGGACGTAGCCGGTACCGTCCTCCTCCTTCACCAGAACGTAGAACTCGAAGCGGGGGTCCGCCTCCAGGTGACGGGACTTCGCGTCACCCGTCGAGGTCAGGATGTAGACGCTGTCCTCGTGGAGCACGGCCGTCACAGGCCGCACCCTCGGCCCCGCGTCGGAACTGGTCGCCAGGGCGATCACCGCATGCTCGGCCAGATGACCCATCGCCCAGGCCCAGGCCTCCTCGTCGTTGCCCAGCTCCTTGCGGACCCAATCCTCCTCACCATAGCTGCTCATCGGATCTCCTCCTGCGTCCATGTGCATGCCCTGCACGGGATATTATCATTTCCCGCATGTCGGTGGCCTTTTCAATCCCCACTCCATTCAGGGTCGGGAGAACGTGACCATGGACCTGATACTGGCCTCCACATCGCCTCGACGGATAGAGCTCATGGAGGCCATGGGGCTGGACTTCCAGACGGTGAACCCCCGCATCAACGAGCGGGAGATAGTTGGCCCCGACCCGGAGGTCACCTGCATGGCCCGGGCGGAGGCGAAGGCCCTTTCAGTGGCGGCCAAGAGACCCGACGCGACCATCATAGCTGCCGACACCGTGGTCGTGCTGGACGGAAGGATCCTCGACAAGGCCAGCTCCGACAAGGAGGTCAGGTCCATGCTCAAGCGCCTGTCCGGCAAGGAACATCTGGTGATCACCGCAATCGCCCTGTGCATGCCCGGGTTCAAGGACGCCAACGTGCTCACTGACAAGGCCCAGGTGACCTTCCGAGAGCTCACCGAGGAAGAGGTGGAATGGTACGTGGGGACCGGTGAGGGCGTCGGCAAGGCCGGAGGCTACGCCGCCCAGGGCAATGGTGGTATGCTCATCGCCCTGATGGATGGCGATCGGGAGACGGTGATCGGCCTGTCCACCTCGATGATCAAGAGGATGCTCGAGGACTAGGAGGAGGGTTCATCCCCGTTCTCCGGACGCCCCTGTTCCTCGTCGGCCACATCATCCTCTACGACCACATCGTCCTCCTCGGCCATTTCGTCCTCTGCTGGAACATCCTCTGTCCTCAAGGGAACCTCCCCTCAGGACCAACATCCACAGGACGATCATCAATACGATGACCGCTAAGGCTGCTATACCTCCGTAGAGCAACCAGGAAGTGC
>JAUVEQ010000126.1 GCA_030594725.1 Methanobacteriota archaeon | reverse complement strand
GGGCACGACGCAGAATCGATGCGGAAGTACGTGATGGTCCCTGCCAACGCGAGGATCAAGCATACCAAGATCGAGCAGCGGCTCCTGGACCTTCAGGAGTTCTCCAACGAGTTCAACGAGATCGAGTGGAAGGGCAAGGAGATCGGAATAGTCACCAACGGCGTGGCAAGGCATTACGCCAGGGAGGTCTTCCCCGACGCCTCCATCCTAAAACTTAGGATGTCATGGCCTATTCCGGACGAACGCGTAAGGGAGCTTGCCGATGCGGTGGACCAGCTCATCATAATCGAGGAGCTCGACCCCATCATCGAGGAGACCGTAAAGGTGATGGGCATCGATTGCATCGGTAAGGAGAAGGTGCCCATCACGGGAGAGCTCAACCCCGACTTGCTCAGGAAGGCGTTCTTCGACCTGGACGAGGCCCACGAGGTCCTCGAACTTCCCCAGATGCCACCCCGGCCGCCGGTGATGTGCCCTGGCTGTCCCCACAGGGGCCTGTTCTACATGCTCAAGAAGTTCGACCTCATAGTCTCTGGTGACATCGGCTGCTACACCCTTGCGGTGCTGCCGCCCCTCTCGGCCATGGACACCTGCCTTTGCATGGGAGCCTCCGTCTCGGGAGCCCACGGCATGGAGAAGGCCATAAAGGAGGAGCAGGCCCGGAGGGTCGTGAGCGTCATCGGTGACAGTACCTTCGTTCACAGCGGTATCACCGGCCTCGTGAACACGGTCTACAACAAGGGCACATCCACCATAATCCTCCTGGACAACCGGACCACCGCTATGACGGGGGGCCAGCACCATCCCGCCACCGGAAGGACCCTCGAGGGCGAGGAGACGAACCGTCTGGACTTCGTGAAGGTGGCCGAGGCGGTGGGTGTGGAGTACGTCCAGAAGTTCGACCCCTACGATCTTGACGACACCAAGGATGCCCTTATGAAGGCACTACAGTTCAAGGGCACCAACGTGATGATATCCACGAGGCCCTGCGTCCTGGCGCCAAGGAAGATCCGGTTCGACCACGTGGTGTGGTCCGATACGGACAACTGCAAGCGATGCGGCATGTGCCTCAAGCTGGGTTGCCCGGCGATCGAGAGGCACGAACCCGGGACCGACGGAGAGAAGTTCGACGTGATCGTCAACGACGACCTGTGCGTCGGATGCGACCTCTGTCTGCAGATGTGCAAGTTCGACGCACTGAAGAGGAGGGAGGGCTGATGGTCGCCGACGAGGGAGTTACCAACATCCTGATGTGCGGGGTGGGCGGTCAGGGCGTCATCCTGGCCTCCAACATCATGTCGACCGCCGCGATGCTGGCCAACTTCGAGGTGAAGAAGTCCGAGGTCCACGGGATGTCCCAGCGGGGCGGGTCCGTGTTAACCCACGTTAGGTACGGCGAGTCGGTGAGCAGTCCCTTGATCTCGAAGGGTCGGGCCGACTACATGCTCGCCTTCGAGGAGCTTGAGGCCCTTCGGTACATCGAGTACCTCAGCGAGCACGCCATAGCCATCTTGAACACCCGCAGGATGATCCCGACCACGGTGTCCTCGGGTCCCTTCGAGTATCCCAATGACATCGAGGTGCATCTGGGACGTAACATACCTGTCATAGTGGTCGACGGTCCTGGCATCGCGCGGGAGGTCGGCAACGTGAGGACGGCCAACACCGTCATTGTAGGCGCCCTCTCTGCGAAGTTGGACATTCCCCTCGATATATGGAAGGCGGCCGTCCACCGCTCGGTGCCACCGGGGACCGAGGAGATCAACATGAAGGCCTTCGAGGAGGGCAGGAAGCTCGCCGGATCCCAGGGCTGACAAGCCAACACAAAGTGCAATTCATTGAGGTGGTCACATCATGAGATACTGGAACGAGGAGATGGAGACGCTCCCCCTAGATAGGATGAGGGAGCTCCAGTTCGACCGACTGAGCAAGCAGGTCCGGTACGCGTACGACAACGTACCCATGTACAAGCGTCGCTTCGACGAGGCGGGTGTTTCCCCGGACATCACCCGGCTGGAGGACATCCAGAACCTCCCATACACCGTGAAGGACGACCTCCGGGACCACTATCCCTACGGCATCCTCGCACGGCCCATGTCCGAGGTCGTTCGCATCCATGCCTCGTCGGGCACGACGGGGAAGGCCACGGTCGTGACCTACACCCAACACGACCTGGACACCTGGACCAACATGATGGCACGGAACTTCACCGCGGCCGGCGTCGGAAGGGAGGACGTGGTCCACAACGCCTACGGCTACGGTCTGTTCACCGGTGGTCTGGGCTTCCATTACGGGGCCGAGAGGGTGGGCGCCAAGGTGCTTCCCGTATCGGCTGGCAACACCAAGCGCCAGCTAAAGATGATGAAGGACATGGGGTCGACCGTCCTGTGCTGCACCCCATCATACGCGGTCTACCTCACCGAGGTGGCGCCCAAGGAGGGCTACGACCCCAAGGAGGACCTCAACCTCAAGGTGGGGTTGTTCGGAGCCGAGGCGTGGTCCGAAGAGGCCCGCAAGACCATCGAGGAGACCTTCGGTCTCAAGGCCTATGACACCTACGGCCTCTCCGAGATATACGGGCCTGGTGTGGGGGGAGAGTGCCAGCACCAGAAGGGCCTGCACATCTGGGAGGACGAGGTGATGATCGAGATCGTCGACCCCGATACAGGCAAGTGGCTCGAACCCGGAGAGCTGGGGGAGATAGTCCTCACCATGCTGGGCCGGGAGACGATGCCGTTGTTACGCTACCGGACCAAGGACCTGGGATGGGTCTCTGTGGACGAGTGCGAATGCGGGCGGACGAGCACGCGGCTCATGGAGATACGGGGCCGGTCCGACGACATGCTCATCATCGGTGGGGTCAACATCTTTCCCAGCCAGATCGAGAGCGTGCTATACGACATACCCGAACTGGGAGACCAGTACCAGATCCTTGTGGACCGTTCCAAGGCCCTGACGCGGCTCGGCGTCCAGGTCGAGGTCACCCCGGCGTTCGCCGCCGACACGAACGCGGACTGGGACAAGCTCAACAGCCGCGTTCAGGAGAGCCTTCGGGCCACCCTCGCCATCGGTGCGAAGGTCGAGCTCATGGACCCCGAGGCCCTTCCGCGTTACGAGGGGAAGGCCGTCCGCGTCATAGATGTCAACAAATGATGGTGACCGTTGGGTATATATGTGCCCGGGCCATGACTACTCGCCATGGATGGTGAGGAGGGGTACCAGGAGGACAAAGGTCCCACCACTTACTCCTACTCCGACCTGTTCCACATCCCCGCATTTCGCAAGCTATGGCTCGGGGACATCTTCTCCCAGACCTCCGACCGCATGGCCTTCGTCGCCATCACGGTCCTCGCGTACGGTGCGACAAAGAGCGCCGTTGGGCTATCGGTCATAATGGGTGCGTACTTCCTGCCGGCGCTAATTGTCAGCATACCCGGCGGTGTGGCCGCCGACAGGTACTCCCGAAGGACCATGATGGTCGCCGCGGAGGGCACTCGAGTGCTGATCGCCCTGTTCATGGCATTCCTCAATGCCGGGCTGTGGCTCCTCCCCCTTGTGCTCGTCTTTTCGAGCCTCACGTATTTCTTCTATCCCTCGCGTCAGGCATCCATCCCGAACCTGGTGCCAGATGGTGCGCTCATGCCCGCGAACGCGGCAATATCGGCCAACCTGATACTGGGCTTCGCCATCGGCCCTCTCATCGCGCATCATATGCTGACCACGTGGGATGCCCAGTGGACGCTGGTGGCCGCCGCTGCCATCATGGCCATCGGAGTTGCGTTGATCGCATCGATAACCGTTGAATCGATCCGCACACCTGCTAGGGACAGGGAGGAGTCCAAGTGGCACGGACTCAGGGAGGGGCTTGCAGCCATCCGAAGCCGCGCCGTCCTATGGCAGGGCTTTTCCCTGGTGGCATTCGTGATGCTTGCCGTGGGAGCGGGAGCCGTGGGCATCGTGTACTTCGCTGACGAGAACCTTGGGATGGGCGAGGAAGGATTCACGATCCTTCTCTCGGCCTTGGCCGTTGGAACCTTCGTCGGCGCTGTAGCCATCGGTCGCATGGCGCCTAATTTCCCCAAGGGAAGGCTACTCATAGTATCGGCGGTGCTCGCCGGTCTTATGCTAGCGCTCCTATCGATGACGGACCAGGTGCACATCGCCCTCGGTGTCATGTTAATGATCGGTGTGGCTGCGGCCCTGGTCCTGGTACCCTTCACGACAATGCTCCAGGAGTACCTGGGTGACCAGGTCATGGGCACCGGGTTCGGTCTCCTGTCAATGGGCCTCACCGCACCCCTTCTGGTCGGCATCGTGATCGCGGCGCCCGTGATCGAATCCTACGACGTGCTCTACCTCTTCTGGATGATGGGACTGATGCTCATCCTAGTGGGTCTGGTCGCTACCGTCCTCTCTCGGTTGTGGAGAGGAGAATCATAGGAAAGGCCAGAGTGGGTTCCGACCACGAGGCGACCGTGTCCTGAGCCTCAATCGATCCTCAGGATCCTGTGGGTGCCGTCCTCGAGTTCCTCGACGTCTACCCTCATTCCCGTCTCGAGTTCGAAGTCCGAGCGGGCCAGGACCTGGCCTCCAGCATCCAGCCTGACCAGGCCGACCATGATCGGGGCCGAGAATCCCTCGGGCACGACGTGCACGGTGGTGTGGGTGACGATCTCGCCCACGCCGCTCACCTCTTCCATCCGCATCTCCTTCCTGCACTCGGGACACTTGAGGCGAGGTGGTGCCAACACCTCCTCGCACGAATCACATTTGGAAACCTCAAGGCTCATCGTCAGACCCTCCTCATAATGGTCACAAGATTGTTGCTACCGAAACCGCCGATGTTCTGGGTGAGGCCGACCTTGACGTCGTCCAGCTGACGGCCCTCGGCCTGTCCCCTGAGCTGCCATACGACCTCAGCGACCTGGGCCAGACCCGTCGCACCCACCGGGTGACCTCGGGACTTGAGCCCACCCGAGACGTTGATGGGCATCTCACCATCCCGACCCGTCGTCCCTGCCTCCAGGGCCTTCCATCCCTCTCCCCTTGGGAAGAGACCCACATCCTCGGAATCTATTATCTCCAAGATGGAGAAGGCGTCGTGGAGCTCGGCAAAGTCCACGTCCTCGGGTGTCAACCCCGCGTCCTTGTAGGCCATGGCGGCCGCCAGCTGGGTCGCCCGGAGACCATTCCCGCGTCTGTCGGCCAATGCGATGCGGTCCGTTCCATGGCCGACACCGGCTATCTCCACGTCCGTCCGCTGGGAAGTGACCACGACGGCGGCAGCCCCATCGGAAATGGGAGCACAGTCGAACACACGGAGCGGATCGGCCACCATCGGGCTGCTCAGTACATTGCCAACATCCACCTCTTTCCGGAAGTGGGCCAGGGGATTCCGGGCACCGTTGGCGTGGGCCTTCACTGGTACCATCGCCAACGTCTCCCTTGAGAGCCCGTAGCGCTCCATGTACATTCTGGCGACCATCGCGCCCAGGGAGGGCATGGTGAGGCCGAGGGCGATCTCGGTGTCCGCCAGGACTCGACCAAGCACCTTGGCCGTGACGGGCGTGGGCTTGTCCGTCATCTTCTCGCCTCCGACGGCGAGGACGTTGGAGTAATGGCCGGACCGAACGGCGAGGGTCGCTGCCTCCAGCAGTGCGGAGCCGCTCCCCGAGGAGTTCTCCACCCTCCAAGCCGCTACACCCGAGAGACCCAGAACATCGGCGAGCCGGGTGCCCAGGTTGGCGACCTTGGCCAGTTCGTCCGATGTCTGGGACCCCACTATGATCGCATCGACGTCCGGTATGTCACTGTTCTCCAATGCCAGCGAAGCAGCATCCTCCAGGAGTGCCATCAGATCGAGCTCCGATCGTCCGAATGGTGTATGGCCGACCCCTGCTACGTAACCCGTTGGCATCGAGCGAGGAATGCCGACTGGAGCCTTTAGTGTTTTGGTGAGCGAGGGAAGGATCGAGGCCTATCTTGCACCCCTTTCCTACCAGGTGTAGAAGTAAGTGACGTGTAACTCCACGTCCATCGATACCGGACCTGCAGGCTGTGCGCTGTCTGGAAGGAATGACATGTCGGTGTTGTCGATGATCAGATAGTACTCGGTCCGTATGTCCTCCAGCTCGATGACGTCATGGACGACTGTGACGTTCTCCCATGAGAAGGTGGAGGAGAAGGACCCGGTGGACATGTTCCCGTAGGTGTTATCGTACTGCTCCTGGTCCATGATGTAGATGTCGTATGGTCCGCCCCCCGTAAGGGTTATTGTGAAGTTCACCTCGACCCTTTCCTCCCATGAGTCCGCGATAATGTGCCGGAAGTGCCCCTCCTCTTGGATGAACACCTCCTGTTCGAAGTCCATGGTATCCTCCCAGGGTTCGACACTCCATGAGCTGATGAAGAAGAAGGCCATGAACAACCCCGCTCCCAACACGATCACCACGAGCAGGACGATGAGGACCGTGTTGGTGGAGGAGGAGGACTTCATGTCCCGCGGTGGCGGAACCCCCGGGCCATACGGGGAATGGGGCGGTTGCCCTGTATAGGGCATCGGTTCGACCATGGGGGGTAGTTGTCCCTGCCCCCATAACAACTTATCTCAATCGGTGGCCCCCGCTGGCGCGCATCCTTTATATATCGTACTGGCTTTACGAAGGCTCGCAATGGTGGGATGACAGAGCGGCTATGTGTCCGGCTGCAGACCGGTTTAAGGGGGTTCGACTCCCCCTCCCACCATCTTTATATTCCACATTCCATATGGCGTACCGGAGGTGACGCTATGATACTCATCCACAACACCGCATCGGGTGAGAAGGAAGAACTCGAGACCGTCGAGCCAGGCCACGTGAGGATGTACGTCTGTGGCGTCACCGTCTACGATGACAGCCACATCGGCCACGCCAGGAGCTACGTCTCCTTCGACGTGATGAGGCGATGGCTGATGCACAGGGGCTACCGCGTCACGTACGTGGTGAACTACACCGACGTGGACGACCACATCATCGACAGGTCCAACCAGACCGATGAGCCCTGGGAGGTCATCGCCCGGCGCTACATCGCCTCCTACGACGAGGACATGGACAGGCTGAACAACCTGAGGCCCGACATCACTCCCAAGGCCACCGAGGAGATCCCCGACATGATAGAGGCGGTCAAGACCATCGTCGACAAGGGTCTTGCCTACGAGGTGGAGGGTGACGTGTACTTCGACATCGAGAAGGGCAAGCAATGGTTCGGAACGTTGAAGCACCAGTCCATCGACGACATGCGCTCCGGCGCCCGGGTGGAGGTGGACGAGCGGAAGCACAATCCCCACGATTTCGCCCTGTGGAAGTCCTCCAAGCCCGGGGAGCCGTCATGGGAATCACCCTGGGGTCGGGGCCGGCCAGGATGGCACATCGAGTGCAGCACGATGTCCTCGAAGTACCTGGGCATCCCGATAGACATCCACGGGGGCGGCATGGACCTCATCTTCCCCCACCACGAGAGCGAGAACATGCAGACCTGGGCCATAGAAGGGAAGGCCCTCGCCAAGTACTGGATCCACAACGGGTGGCTGATGATAGACGAGGAGAAGATGTCCAAGTCCCTGGATAACTTCTTCACCATCAAGGAGATCCTCGACAGGTTCGACCCCATGGTCCTGCGCTTCTTCCTGGTGCACACCCACTACCGGAGCCCCATAGACTTCTCGGATGGCAACCTGGAGGAGGCCCGCCAGGCATACGAGCGTCTGGCGACGTTCCGCCTGGCCCTGGAACGGTACACCGAGTTCGCCGAGGAGGAGGTCGAGGGCCTTGAGGAGCAGGTCGAAGCGAACCGCCTCATTTTCGGACGCTCCATGG
>JAUVEQ010000089.1 GCA_030594725.1 Methanobacteriota archaeon | reverse complement strand
CCCACGATCTGGGCTCCAGTGGTCATCGGCAACAATGTTTGGATACCCTCCAGGACAACGGTCCTAGCCGGGGTGACCATCGGAGACAATGTCATCATCGGAAATCACAGCCTCGTGAACCGTGATATACCAAAAGGGGCGTTCGTTGCTGGTGTTCCAGTCAAGGTGATCAAGGAGGATGCCATTCCAAAGGAAATAACGGATGCACAGAAGGCCGAGATCCTATCCGATATTGTCAGAGATTATACGGATTCGATCATGGAATACAAGGGAATATCGGCCAATATCAGCCAGGTTGGATTGAGGGTCAAGTTCAACGAAGTGGTGTTCGATTGTGAACTGATGGAGATCGTTGGCGAACTTGATGACCTGTCGGAGGATTTCCGAGATCATTTGAGAAGGAACGGTATCAAGTTCTTCACTGACTCTCCCTTCCGTTCGATCACTCCCGCAGGATTCGCAAGGGTGATGAAATGAACATATTGGCTATCGGTGCCCATCCAGATGATATCGAGGTCGGATGTGCTGGTACCCTGTTCAAGCATCTCGATAAGGGAGATTACGTGCACATGGTCAGTACTACTCAGGGAGGATATGGGAATCGTCCATGGGATATGATATTGAGCGAGGTCGAGTGTGTCAAGTCGAAGATGCAGGTGGATTACACCATCTTGGATAATCCCGTGGGTCATCTCGAACATGCATGGAAGACCGTTTCCGAGATAGACGAGTTGATAGAGAAGCACGATATCGACACTGTGTATTCGGTTTGGCATGGAGATGCACACCAGGACCACCAGACCACTTACGATATAGTGCTATCTGCATGTCGGAAGAGAGCGAAGAACCTTCTCTGCTTCGAGATCAGTTCCTATTCCAATCGTACCAACCGCATCTTCAATCCACAATTGTATGTCGACATCACCGAGTATTACGAGAAGAAGGTCGAGGTCATCTCCTGCTATCGTTCATACATCAATGAGTATCACCTGAGAGCCGTTGAGGGTTTAGCCAAGCATAGGGGCGTACTGTTTCAATTCCCCTATGCAGAAGCCTTTGAGATCGTGTTCATGTGCGATATGAGGTACTGAACAGCTAAGGACCTCCATACTTGGTCCTCAACCTCTCATATGTATCTTCGGAGATATCGCCTTCGACAAGTCTCTCCTCGAGTTGCTTCAATCTCCTCTCCCTCTCAACTTCGGTAAGGTCCGAGGATGGCCTGGACTTACCGAAGGACCCGGACCCTTCCCGTCACCATGTCGTATACCGCTCCCGCCACCAACACCCTGTTCTTCCTCACAAGGTCGCTGGTGATGGGTCCCTCGAGGGTGAGTTGCTCCATGACGTTCCGTATGTTCATCTCGACGGCCGCACCCACCGGGTCATCCGTGACGCCCTGGACCTCGTCGGCCAGGTCCATCAGTGCCTCGGCGATGCTTGCCATGTTACCCTTGGGCTTCTGGCCCGTGAGGGCGAGGGTGACCGCCCCGCAACCGGTGTGACCGAGGACCAGTATGAGCTGGGTGCCCAGATGGGTCACCGCGTACTCGATGCTGCCCATGGCGACCTCGTCGACCACGTGGCCCGCCGTGCGGACCTCGAAGATGACGCCCAGGCCCTGGTCGAATATCATGGTGGGCGGGACCCGAGAGTCGGAACAGCCCACGACGACGACGGTGGGTCGCTGGTCCTTGGCGACCTTGATCCTGTGCCCCTTGGTCTGGCCAGGGTGCTTGGCATGTCCCTTCGCATACCTCTTGTTTCCCGCCATCAATTCCTGGAGGGCCATCTTACCGCTGGGTTGCGACACTTCCATCCCCATGTCATCATCACCGTTCGACCTCATCTCCTTTGTTCCCCCAGGTCCCATCACATCCAACCCTCGCAGGGTCACCGCCGCGGAGATCAGGTCCGCCTTCTCGGAAGGCTGGAGGGTAGAGGGCATCTCGGATGCGTGCTACGAGACCAACTTCGACAACATCTGCGCCATGGCATGGCTGGCCACCATCGTTCGAGGGGATGGCGGGGGCTGAAAGGATATCTGGTCTCACTCGACAGCATCCCCGCCGACGGGGAGTTCCACCACGAACCGGCTGCCCTCCTTCGGGTCTCCAGCGACCCTGTCCTCGACCCAGACCTTGCCACCGACCTGCTTGACTATCTCACCAACGACAGTGAGGCCAAGCCCAGAGCCCTTGGTGCCACCCTCGGGCTGGTCCAGCCGTCGGAAGACCTTGACCTTCATCTCGTCCGGTATGCCGGGCCCCCGGTCGTCGAACATGAACCTGATGCGCTCCCCGTCCTCCGTGGGGTGGCATGAGATATCCACCTCCACCGTGTCGTTCCTGTTGAACCGGACGGCGTTGTCGAGGATGCTGGTGAAGACGTCCATCAGCAGGTTGGACCCCTTAACAATGTGGGTGGAACAACCCTCATGGGTGTTGACCTCGATGGTCCGGTCGGGATACTTCGCGATGACGTAATCCAGGGCACCGTTGATCATCTTCTGTGCATCCACATCCACTGGCTCGATCTCGCTTGCCCGGATCTGGGTCAACCTCTGGACCTTGGCCACCAGGTCGTTGATGCGGGTGGCCTGTTCCAGAACGCTCTTGATGTACTCGACCTCCTCGGGGTTCAACCCCTGCCGCATCAGGATGAGCTCCAGGTAGGACATGATCCCCTGGTTTATGTTCCGGATGTCATGGCCGAAGAGGTCCAGGTACAGCTCGGCCCGCTTCTTCTCCTCGAGGAACTGGGCCTGTGTGCGCTTCCGCTCGGTCACGTCACGGGCCACGCCTATCATGCTGGTCACATCACCGGTCTCCGCCGTCAGCAGAGAGATGTTGACCTCGATCCACCGTTTCTTCCCTCGCTTGGTGAGGATCTCCAGTTCCATCCTGACCGACTTCTCCTTCGCCTTGTCTGGTTCGATGACCCCCAGGGCGTCATCTGAGATCGTCTCGAGGGCCAATTCCAGGGAATCGGGAGTGAACAGGCCCTGCCATCCCATCTCGACCAGCTCATCTGCGGTGTAGCCTGTTAGCTTGAGGAGTGAGGGACTGACGTAATCGAGCTCCAGGTCGGGAGTCAGGGTGAAGATGATGTCATCAGCGTTCTCAGCGAACATGCGGTACCGGGCGTCGCTCTTCGCCACGGCCTTCTCCGCATCGGTCCGGTCGCTGATGTCTCGCGTGACCCCCATTATGCCGATCGGTCTCTCTTCCGCGTCCAGAAGGACCGATATCGACATCTCGGCGGGCATAACGGAGCCATCCTTTCGGTACATCCCCAGATCCAGTGTCACACTGGTATGGAGATCGGCCTCTCCGGCAAGGACGGGGCGCAGCACCGAATCGACGGTGTCGAACACCTTCTCGAGGGACTCGGGGGTCATGACATCGTGGATGGTCTGCTGCATGACCTCCTCTGCTGTGTAGCCCCGCTGACGCTCCACCGAGGCGCTGATGTAGGTGTACTTGAGGTCTAGGTCCATGGTCCAGATGACGTCGTGGAGGTTATCCGTCACCAGTCGGTACCTCTCCTCGCTCCTGCGAAGGGCCTCCTCCTGGTGCTTCCGCTCGCTCACGTCACGTACGCAGGCCACCCTCGCGATATCGCCCTTGTAGGGTATCGTCTTGCCCAGCACCTCGAGTTCCAAGATGGAACCGTCCTTGGCGATGCCAAGGACCCCGTAGGGGCTCCCGGTCTCCTCCTGGATATTCTTCACAACGGTCTCCATGGAGCTGGGGTGGAGGAGGTTGAAGAACTTGGACCCGATGAGCTCCTCCCGATCGTATCCCGATATCTCGGTCACCCGTGAGTTCGCATCGATTATGAGCCCGTTCTGATGGATGACTATCCCCTCGAAGGATGACTCGGCCAGCATCCGGTAGCGCTCCTCGCTCTCCTTCAGCGCCCTTGTCGCTTCGAGCTCCTTGGTGATCTCCATCGCGACGCTGGTGACCGCGACCACCTCGCCATCTTGGATGACCGGGCTCAGGGTGGTGAGGTAGATGCCCGTGCCGCCATCGAAGCGGGGTCCCTTCATCTGGTAGTCACCCACCTCACCGGTCTTGAACACCCTCTCGATAGTGGTCTTGATCAGCTCGGGGTCCTCGGCCTGGACATGCTCGAAGATGGACTTGCCGATCACGTCCTCTTCCTTGTATCCAGGCATGAGCCGGTTGATGGAAAGGACCTTGAGGTCCCGATCGATGACGACGATGGGGAATGGGGCGCTCTCCACCAATGACCGGTATCGCTTCTCGGTCACCGCCAGCTCTTCCTGGGAATCCATCTGCAATGACAACTGGGTCTTCAGCTGCTCGATCTGCTCTAGCAGCTTTGCCTCCCTTCTCCCGTCCTCATCCATGAACGCTCACACCGTGGTGCGCATGGGTCCCCGGCCCGTTCGTCCTTCACCGGTCCCTTCAGGCCTCCCTCTGTTCGAGGGATGTTCCCTGCTGGGACCATGAGGGGAAGCGGTTCCTTACCTGGACCCAAAAGACCTATCGAGGCTTCTTATAAAAAAGATACCGTCCTGGATACCAATTCGAAGAGCCCAGGATTTTGGCCGTCCTAATGACGCAATGCCCAAGTAGACCCCGAGCCATTATCGGCCAGTGTCACCGACCGAGGACAGGGGAGATGGGGCGCAGATGATCGCAAGGGTGATCTCGTCCCTCTCCTCGCCGTACCTGACAGCGCCCCTGTTCATCCTGCTCGCGGGCTACTACTACGTACAAGACCCTTTCCAGATCGCCCTCTACGGCTCCATCACGGTGGGATTCACTGTCCTCATCCCCCTCCTCTACACACTTCACCTTCGCCGCATAGGTAGTGTGGATTCCCTTCACATCATCGACCAGCGTTCGCGACTGGGACCCCTGGCCATCACGGGGGCGAGCACAGCGGTCGGTCTGGCCCTTCTGTATTCAGTGGGAGCTCCGGAGGAGATACTGCGTCTGGCGGTGCTGCTGTTCCTCCTTGCGGCCACCGTCCTGGTGGCGACGTTCTTCCTCAAGGTCTCCGGCCACATGGCCGCATGGGGGGCGGGTACCACGATCGTCGTGGCCCTCTACGGACCCGTCCTCGTCCCCCTCTTCCTGATCGCCCTGCCCATCGCATGGTCTCGACTGACCCTCGAGAGGCACACGCCCCTCGAGGTCGTTGCGGGATTCATCTACGGTATCGGCACCGCCGCGATCATCGCCTGGTTGCTGGACCTCTGGTGAGGGCTGTATCAGATCGATAACCCATATGCCAGGGTTTATTAACCCAATTGTAGGATATTCAGTCCAAATCAGTTCAAGGGTTTATATATAGACTACCCGTGGTAGAAATTTCGATAACCCCAGCCAGACTGGGAGTAAATCCCATGTCAGGAAAAACCACCTTCCCTGACCGTAACGACATGGCCGGTCATGGCCGAATTCTCCCAGTCCTGGCTATACTTCTGGTACTGGCATCGCCAATGGGCATGGCGGCCAATGGCGGGGGTTCCCTTACCGAGACCATCTCAGGTTACGTGTTCGACGAGACTGGCATCCCCGCCGAGGGCGTGCTTGTCAACGTGGAGCACACCTCCGTTGGTGCTCCCACCGACAGCAAGGGCCATTATTTCCTGCGCGGAGTGGACCTCGACGGCCAGGGTACCCTGATGTTCACCGCCGATGGGTACATGACCGCCAGGGTCGAGTACGATCTTCAAGATGGCGGAAGGATGTCCCGATCCATCTACCTGGTCGAGGTCGAGGAACCCGCCGGCGAGATCGTTGGGACCGTCACGGCCTTCGACGGGTCACCGGTGGAGGGCGCCATCGTGACCATGACGGGCAATGGGTCGCCATCCACCGCCGCCAGCACTGGCCCAGAGGGCAACTTCCGTTTCAGGGACCTATCGCCCGAGGAGGTCGATTACACCCTCACGGTGGAGGCCGAGGGCTACACGACGATAGACGTCCCGGCCCTCGTCGAGGCTGGAGCGGAGACCCACCTCGACATCGTGCTCCTGCCCGAGGACCCGATGGAGCTGGTGAGGGGAAGCGTCACCGACGCCCGCGGTCTCCCCTTGCCCGGGGCTACGATCGCCCTCGAGGGAAGCCGGGATGAATGGACCACTGACATCGACGGGACCTTCAGCGCCCTCGTGGACGGACGAAAGGGAACAAGGGACGTCACGGTTTCCCTCAACGGATACAAGGACCGCACCTATGCTATCGTCATACCGGAACCGGGTGTCGCCACGGTGCACCTGATCCTCGATATCACCGGCAACGGGGGCCCTGAGACGCTGTGGGTCGAGGTCGTGAACGCCCAGACGGGAGAACCCCTGGAGGGTGCCTCCGTGACCCTTGAAGGGCAGGTGGGGACCAGGACCACCGACGCCATGGGCCGTTCGATAATGACCCGGGATGACATCGAGGGTCGGCAGACCATCGTCGTGTCCAAGGACAGGTTCACCTCGGCGGCAGTGATCTTCGAGCTGGAGGACGGTGGTTCCGGTTCCGTCAGGATGAGCATCACCCGGACGAGCAATGCCGTCTCCCTCGAGGGGGTCGTCACCGACGCATCCACCCACGAACAGGTGGTCGATGCCATCGTCACGGTGAACGCGGAAGGCATCATCTGGCTGATACACACCGATGCCGATGGACGATTCCTCATCCACAACCTTCCTCCGGGAGTGAGCACCGTCGTGGCGGTGAGCGCCCCGGGTTACTCCGTGCTCGAGATGGAGACTACCCTGGAAGAGTTCGCACTCAATCACGTTGAGCTCGAGATGGAGAGCGATCGTCCCGCATACACGTCTGCCCATGGGGCCGTGGAGGACGACGCTGGACCCGTTCCAGGTGCGCTGGTGACGTTCTGGAAGGAGGGCTTCGACGCCGTCACCAGGACCGACGAGGTTGGCGAGTTCTCCATCACCGAGATACCCGTTCCGGGAGGTCCCGTGTACTACATGGTCAAGGACCGGGACCATGTCCCATACTCTGGCCAGCTCGAGATGCCCACAGAGGATGAGCTCCTCGGCCTCGAGGTGTCCCTAGAGCACGAGATCGGCACCAGGACCGTCGTCATCGGGGATGTGACCGACCTCGATGGATACCCGATAGAGCATGCCCGGGTCCTCCTTTTCGCGGGAGGTTCGACCTGGGAGACCAGGTCCATCGAGGGCGTCTTCGAGTTCTACCTGGACGTGGATACCGACATGGCGGGCGAGCTGTCCGTCACCGGGGAGGGATACGGCTGGAACAACCAGACGACGACGATCCGGACCAGGTTCGTCAACGAGGTCGATGTGGAACTGTCCCTTGGACCAGGTTTCAGCAACGTGGTGGGGACCATCTCGACGGACCCGGGACGGCCGTTGGATGGGGTCGAGGTCCGCCTCTCGTACCTGAACGCATATAACGAGGTGACCATCAGCGAGGCCGATGGGAGCTATGCCTTCCGCCTGGTCCCTTCGAGGGATGAGCCATACACCCTGGCGGTGGTGGCCGAGGGCTACGATGGCGACACGCAGCCGGCCACGGCGATCAATGGCAAGACCTCAACTTACGATTTCACCCTCCACGAGGACGTGACCTCGGTGGAGACCATCCATGGGGCGGTGTTGAACAGTTACGGCGAGCCGATGGCATCCACAGTGATCAGAATCGGCACCACCCACACCGTCCTCTCGGAGGCCAATGGCTCCTTCGTGCTGGTGGCCGAGGACCTGGAGGGGTGGCAGACCATCTCCGCCAGCTCCCCTGGTTTCGAGACCATCCACAGGAGCCTGGAGATCGCTCCGGGAGAGACCATGGGCGTCGAGTTCGTCCTCTCCGTATCGGACGGATGGTCCGTCTCGGTCCGTGGTATAGTGGTGAAGGCCCACGACGGAAAGGCCATCGAGGGCGCGACCGTCAGACTCGGCTGGTACGGTTCAGACAACTGGACCTTCGAGACGGCCACCGATGCCCAGGGCATGTTCACCTTCGACCTTGTACCGAGGGCATGGGGCCATGTGACCGTCACCGTGAGCGTGGAGGGTTACCGGGGCGATGCCCACGACGAGATACTCCGGGACACCGAACCCACCTGGTTCGAGTTCTACCTCCAGCGGGACGAGGTCGTCGAACCCGAGGCCCCGATGGTAACCGAGCAACAGGCGAAGCGGGTGGGCATTGGAGTGGGGCTCTCCGTCGCGGTGATCGCGGCCATCCTTGCCACCGAGGTGGGCAAGGTCGCCTTACTTGGACTGCTGCTGGTTCCCCTCTACACCAAGATCAAGCGGGACAAGGTCATGGACCACTTCATCCGGGGTCGGATCTACGAGTTCATCTGCTCCAACCCCGGCGTGAACTACTCTTCCATAAAGGAGCAGTTCAAGCTGACCAATGGGACGGTCACCTACCACCTCTCCATGCTCGAACGCCAGGAGTTCATCCGGGCCAAGCAGGACGGCATCTACAAGAGGTACTTCTCCAACAACGGCGGTCCCGCCGTAAGCGACGTGCAGCCCATGTCGCTCCAATTGTCCATCGCCAAGGCGGTAAGGGAAGAACCGGGCATGACCCAGAAGGAGATCGCCATGCGACTGGGCTCCTCGAAGCAGCTGGTCTCCTACCACATCAGGAACATGAAGAAGGATGGATTGCTCGACACCCATCGGGACGGAAGGTCGGTGCGCATCTATCCGAACCCCCAGACACCGGAGTGATGTACGCACCTAAATGGGTTAGGAAGAATAAAAGGAGCATCGCATCTCCTCTTTTACTCAACACTTCATACAGGATATCGATGAACTAGTATTCCGAGGGGACTTACGAGTCGCAATATTGATGGTCATTATTCGTTGAAGCGTCAGAGGGTTTCAGAACTTTCATGAGGTGACGGTCGAGGGGGTAACGTTTCGAAAATTACTTCCTCTGGAGGGTGGAATGATAACTAACCGAAATAAAAAAAATATTGTAATCCTGAATTACACATGAATGATGGGCATCGGATACCGAAAATATATTAATACACCATTCTATTCTCATTCAGGGTCACAACAAAGTATAGCATTTGGGGATAATTCTATGGTCCTTCGGATTAGATCAACGGCAACCGTTGTCATTCTATTACTCGCAGTCGCCACTTTGATC
>JAUVEQ010000035.1 GCA_030594725.1 Methanobacteriota archaeon | reverse complement strand
GATGGTGCCCGGATATGCATTGACGGAGATGTCGTAGACGTCGTCCCGGTTACCCAGGTTCTCCAGCGTCAGATCGAACCACCCCGTGTCCTCCTGGAGGATCTCGAGCACCGAATGCTCGGCCGTCATCTTGGACTCGTGGTGCTCCGCCAGTACGGTGTACTCGGTGCTCCACACGTTGTTGGATTCGTTCGACTCCGGCACCTTCTGATAGACATCCGCGACCAATTTGATCTCGTGGGTACCCGCGACCGCCACCCAAAGAGTGCCTCCGCTACTCGAATTCTCTCCGGGTTGCAGGTCATTGTTCATGACCCTGATCATCTCGTCATCGACGAAGAGGGCTATCTCGAACCTCTCCGTCGGGGTGCTACCGTTATTGGCGGTGATGATATCCATGAGCACCCCCTGCCCCTCGTAGACGCCCACCTCTGGCCAGATGTCGACGCGTTCGATGACGATGTCCGCCGCATCCCTCTCGAACATCTCCTGCGCGTCAAGATAGGCCGAGGTCCACAGGTTGGTCAGGTTCCACATCCCGGCGACCAGGTTCTCCTGGGTCAGGTTCCAAAGGTTCGGGTCGTAGCCCCGGGCACCCTTGAAGGAGACGCCCGAGTCCCAGTTGGCCACGAAGGTCTCCAGCATGAGAACGTACGTCGAGCCCAGGGTCACGGTGTTCAGGTCGATGTCGTCGAACTGGACCTCTGGTCCGTGGCGGCCGTTGACGAACTCGGCCAGCTCGCGCACGACCTGGGCGGGGTCCGAGACCCGCTCCACCTGCGGCAGCGGGTTGCTCATCAGGTCCACGTGGGCGTGGCGGAGGGCATTGTCGGTCCAGGTCCGGGCCTCGTAGTAGCTGTGATAGGTCGCGCCCTGGGGGTCGTGGCCGGGGGGATTGCTGTGGTCCAGCCGGGTCCAGTCGGTGTGACCGAACTGGGTGATGTCCATGAGGTAGTGGGCCATGAGGCCCCCGTAGTATGCGGCGTAGTGCTGGTCCGTGTCGTACCTCACGGACCCGTTCATCAGCCAGCCGTAGATGTGGTCCACCGTCTGGTTGTACAGCTGGGACACCCGGCGCGCCGCGTCCCCCTCGGGCGGGTCCCACCCGGCCCGGGGATGGAGGTACAGGGTGTGGTTGTCCCAGTCCTTCCAGTACGAGTCGGGATCGTCGGTGTACGCGTTGATGTTGTCCGTCGACGTCGGGCCCGACAGGTCGTTGTCGCCGTCGAAGGAGAAACCGTAATCGGTCTCGTTCCGGATGTACCAGTCCGTCATCCAGGTCAGGAGCTCGGGGGAGGTGTAGGTGGCCGTCCTGAGGGCGATGTCGCAGGTGATGTCGTGGAGGCCGAAGTCGGCGAACTCGACGCTGGTGGGACTGCCGTTGCCCCAGGCAAGGGAGCCGAAGGATGTGGCGGGTACGGCCACCATCAGCAGCACGGCGAGCAGGGCCACGGCCCTGGCGGTCCTCGGAGCCATCGACCGTTCATAAACAGAAGGGTGATATTAAGTTGTTGATACTGGACGCATGACGCTACATCGCCCTTCTCACGCCCCAGCTGACCATGATGGCTATGATGAGGGCGGGAAGGGCGATGGAGAGGAAGGGCCGGCCCTCGAAGAGCAGGTCAGCATACAGGATGCGGTAGTACACGAACAGCAGCAATGCCACGATAAAGAAGGTGAGGGTGAAGGCGGCGCGTCCCGCGAAGTGCCTCTCCCCCCATTCCCTCAGGCCCATATCGTCCTACGTCCCGTTCTTGGCCTTGGCCTTGGCCTTGTTGGCGGCCCCGGGGTCGGCCCCGGCCTTCTTGGCCCTGGCCCTCGCCATCTTCTCGGCCTTGAACTTGTAGTTACGGGCGATGATGTCCTTGGTCTCCTTGATCTCCTTGGCGGTCACCGTCTTGGCGATCTCGGACATCTTGGTGATGGTCTCTTGGAACTTCGCACCCTCCGCTGCGGACACCCAGGCCAGGGCCAGCCGCTCCTTGCGGATGCCCCACTTGTCGAAGCGCTTCCACAGCTTCTCCACCCGCTTCAGCGTCTGCTGGTTGGCGTTGATGTAGTGGCAGTCGGTGAGGTGACAGCCCGAGACGAGGACCGTCGGAGCGCCGTTGGCGAAGGCCCGCAGGACGAAGTCCACGGATATCCTGCCCGAGCACATGGTCCGGATGACACGGGCCGCGGGAGGCATCTGCATCCTGGAGACCCCGGCGAAGTCGGCGCCAGCGTACGAGCACCAGTTGCAGGCGAAGGTCAGTACCAGGTCCTCGGCCTTCGATGCCGTCGCCTGGTCGATCTGGCCCTCTATCTGCTGGTCGGTGAAGTGGCGTTGATGGATGGCCCCGAAGGCGCACTCTGCGGCGCAGGTCCCGCACCCGGCGCAGGCCGCCTCGATGACGTGGGCCGGCGTCTTGGCCTTGGTGTCCACCTCGATGGCGTGGTAGGGGCATACCTTGGCGCACAGGCCACAGGATGTGCAGAGGTCCTCGTCGACGACGGCTGTGATGGCCTCCACCGTAACCTCTCCAGCACCCATCAGGATGCCGGCCCTGGCCGCAGCGGCCGAGGCCTGGGTCACCGAGTCCTTGATGTCCTTGGGCCCCTCCGCGCATCCGCAAAGGAACACGCCCTGGGTGGGGGCGTCCACCGGCTTGAGCTTGGGATGGGCCTCGAGGAAGAACCCGTCGGAGGTCCGGGAGAGGGTGAGAAGGTGCTGCACCTTCTCCGCGTCGTGGGCCGCCTCCATGCCCACCGAGAGGACGACCATCTCGTAGTCACGGGTGAGGACGCGACCCAGGCTGGTGTCCTCCACCACGATGCGAAGGTCGTGGTTGTCGGGCACCTCGGTGATGGATGCTGGGATCCCCCGGATGAAGCGCACGCCCTCGGCCTTGGACCTGTTGTACAGGTCCTCGAAACCCTTGCCGAAGGCCCGGATGTCCATGTAGTACACGTCTATCTTGAGGTCGCGGCCGTAGTGCTCGCGGATGAGCAGCGAGTCCTTGATGGTGTTCATGCAGCACACGTTGCTGCAGTAGGGGTGGCCGTTCTTGAGGGACCGGGAGCCCACGCACTGGATGAAGGCCACGGTCTTGGGCGTTTTCATGTTGGACGGCCGCACCAGGTGGCCAGAGGTGGGGCCCCCGGCGTTGACCAGGCGCTCGAACTCCATGGTGGTGATCACGTCGGGGTACTCCCCGTAGTGGTACTCGGGAATGGCCGTGGCGTCGTACACGTCAACGCCGGTGGCGACGATAACGGTGCCCACGTCGATCTCCACCACCTCGTCGTTCATCTCCAGGTCGACGGCCTCCCGCTCGCAGGCGTCCTTGCACTTGCCGCACGCGATGGGCTCGGTACCCAGGCAGGTGTTCATGTCGATGATGTACTGGGACGGTACTGCCTGGGCGAAGGGGATGTAGATCGCCTTGCGGGTGGCCAGGCCGATGTCGAACTCGTTGGGAGCCAGCTGCTCGCACGCATCGGCGCAGTCGCCGCAGGAGGTGCAGTCCGTGGTCACGTACCGGGCCTTGTGGAGTATCTTTGCGGTGAAGTTGCCGATGTACCCGTCTATGGACTGGACCTCCGAGTAGGTGTGCAGCGTGATGTTGGGGTGGTTGCCCGCCTCGGACATCTTGGGAGCAAGGATGCAGATGGAGCAGTCCATGGTCGGGAAGGTCTTGTCGATCTGTGCCATCTTCCCGCCGATGGATGGCTCCTTCTCCACCACGTGCACCTTGAAGCCGGAATCGGCCAGGTCCAGGGCCGCCTGGATACCCGCCACGCCACCCCCGATGACCAGGGCGGTGGTCTCCACACGGACCTTGGTCTCCTCCTGGGGCTCCAGCAGGCGGACCTTGGCGACGGCCATGCGGACCAGGTCCTTGGCCTTGTCGGTGCCCCCCTCCTTGTCGTAGAGGTGGATCCACGAGCAGTGCTCGCGGATGTTGGCCATCTCGAACTGGTACTTGTTCATGCCCGCCCTCTCCACGGTGCCCCGGAAGGTGGGCTCGTGGAGCCGCGGCGAGCACGAGGCCACCACGACGCGGTTGAGGTCGTGCTCCTCGATCATGTCCTCTATGAGCATCTGGCCAGGGTCCGAGCAGGTGTACTTCTGCCGCCCCGCCCAGACCACGTCTGGAAGCGTGCCGGCATAGTCCGCCACGGACTGGGTGTCCACGGAGCCTGCGATGTTGAGACCGCAGTCGCACACGAACACCCCGATGCGTGGCGCCTCCTCGGTCGGGGCCTTGCCCTCCTCGCCCTCGGACGTTCCATTCTCCTCTTCCGTCATGGTCACACACTCACAGCTTCACAAGTCTCTCAGCGACGTAGGTCGCAAGGTCGATGATCTCAACATCCTCGGTGGAAGGGGTCTCCTCCGCACCATCATGGCACTGTTGACATTTGAAATGGAACGTGCATCGAGAGCAGGGGGTCACCAGCCGGTTGGCCCCGGCCTCGTGGGCCTCCACGAGGCGCGCCAGCCGGAGCTGGCGGGACGCCGGGTCGCAGCGCTGCCAAGCGCCCACTCCGCAGCAGTCGGCGTAACCCCTGTTGTGCACCATCTCGACCAGCTCATCCCCCGTCTCCTCGATGACCTGGCGGGGCTCATCGTATAGCCCCAGCATCCTGCCCATACGGCAGGAGTCATGGTAGGTGATGGCGCCCAGGCCCTGGTCGTTGGGCAGCATGCGCAGGGCGACCTTCTCCTCGGCCAGGGCCTCGGTGACGAGTTCGATCACGTGGACACACTCAAGGCCCAGGGGCTCGCCTGTCACCACAGGGTAGAGGTCCCTGTAAGTGTGCATCGTCTCGGGGCACACGAACACCGCCCTCTTGGCCCCGGTGGCGCGCAGGGCCTCGGCGTTCATGGATGCCAGGCGTCCGAATGCGTTGTTGTCGCCCGTGTAGTAGAGGTCGTGGCCCGAGGGCCGCTCCGTCTCGAAGAGCACGGGTCTAACTCCCAGCATGTTGAGGATCCGGACGGCGTCCCGGGGCGAGGCCTTGGTGTCGTACTCCACATCGGGTATGATCTGCTCCAGAGCGCCTGCGTAACCGGACACGAACACCGTGTCCGACCTGGGGTCGAACCGGAGCCGTCCTTCCTTGGACCAGGATGTCAGGTCAGGCTCGTTGTGGCTGTGGGAGCAGAGGCGGTCGAAGGTGTGGATCAGGCCGCCGTGGGTGCCCACCTCGCCCTGGCCCTCGGACCGGGCCAGGGACCGCAGGCGTCGCACGAACTCGGGCAGGTCCACATCCACCCGGCAGGCCTCCCTGCACAGGCCACACTCGAGGCAGGCCCATATGGTGTGGTCGTAGGCCAGCTCCCCGTCGAGACCGTACATGCCCTTGATGACCAGCTTGCGGGGGTGGAACGCGGGATACCGGGCGTTGACGGGACAGATGCCGGTGCACTTGCCGCACTCGATGCACCGGTACGCATGGGTGCTGTCGAACGCCTCCCGAAGGACCTCCAGCCCCTCCCTGGTGGCCTCGGGCGCCTGGGATGGTTCGAAGGCCACGGTCATGTCCTCGTGGATCGAGCAGGCCATCTCCACCACCGACGGGTCGACGGGCTCCCTCCCCAGGGGGTTGGGCCCCAGGCCGTTGATGGTCCTGGTGAACTCATCCACCGTCCGCGCGAACAGGGCCCCCTCGGAGGCTGACACCCACTGGAGGTGGATGCGGTCCCCGTTGAGGCCCGCCATCTCCGCCATCTCGATGGCGGTCTCCACCGCCTCCTGGCCGCTCTTGTTGCCGAAGGTGTAGTGGCAGTCACCGGGATGGCATCCGGAGACCATCACGCCGTCGGCGCCCATCTCCAGGGCTCCCAGGATGAAGCCGGGATGCATCCGGCCCGAGCACATGAGCCGCACCACACGGATGGAGGCCGGGTACTGCATGCGGGAGATCCCCGCGAAATCGGCCCCCGCGTACGAGCACCAGTTGCAGGTGAATGCGACGATCAGGGGCTTGAAATCCCCTCCGTCCTCGGCGATGGCCTCCCCGGCATCGTTCCTGGTATTGCCGGTCACTGGGTCCCACCCCCCGTCAGGAGCGCGGCCAGCACGGCTCCGACCTGGTCGTCGCGGAAGTGGCGCATCGATATGGCCTGGACGGGGCATCGGGCCGCGCAGGTGCCGCAGCCCTTGCAGAGGGCCTCGTTGATGACACAGGCGGGCTGGCCTCCCAGGCCTGCCCCCTCCTGGATCGAGGGGGCGTTGAACTCGCACACGTCCACACAACGGCCGCAGGCCCAGCATCGGCCGGGGTCCACCTCGGCCACCATGGGGTCCACCGCCTTCTGGGGCCCAGCCAGCACGCCCATCGCCTTGACTGCGGCGGCGGCGCCAGAGGCCGCCGCCTCCATGGCGTCGCACGGGTACCGGGCGGTGCCCGCCAGGAGTATCCCCTCGGTGTTGGTCTCCGCAGGGCCCAGCTTGGGATGGTGCTCCAGAAAGTAGCCGTTCTGGTCCAGGGGCAGCTTCATCAGGTCCCGGAAGACGGGATTGGTCTCCTGGGGCTCGAGGGCCACCTGTAACACCACAAGGTCCGCCTTCAGCTCCACTGGCTTCCCGATATGGTCCTCGGTGAAGGTGACCTTTTTACCGGACCTGGAGATGCGGGGATACCGTTTGAAGTACCGGAGGAACCTGACGCCCGCCATCTGGGCCTCCCTGTAGGCCTCCTCGCCCAGGAGCTGGTACGTCCGGATGTCCCTGGTGACGCACGAGACGTCCGCCCCCAGCTCCGCCAGCGTCCGCGCCCTCGTCACCGACGACGTGCAGCAGTATCGGGAGCAGCCGGGGAAGCCGAACTTGTCGGAGCGCATCGAGCCAACGCAGTGGATCATGACGACCCGCTTGTCCTTCATGGACCGCCGCCACTTGGCGTCCCGCAGGTGGAGCTCCAGCTCCAGGTTGGTGATGACCCGGGAGGAGGAGTCGTACATGGTGAAGGGCGGCGGCTCGTGGAGCTTGGTACCCGTGGCCACAACGATGGCGCCCACGGTGATGGTCGTGGCCCTGCCGGCCCGCCCCTCCGTCGGCCCGACCTCCACCTCGAAATTACCCACGAAGCCCGAGACGGAGACGACCTCGGTGTTGGTCCGGACCTCGACCCCCTCGGCCTTCAGCCTCGAGGCCAGGTCCTTGGCGAGCCGCCGGGCGTCCACCTCGCCTATGGATAGCCTGTGGAGGTCCTGGAGGCGCCCTCCCACCGACCCCTCCTTCTCCACCAGGGTCACGGGGTGGCCCGACCTTGCTGCGGCAAGGGCCGCCGTGGCGCCAGCGATGCCGCCACCCACCACGAGGATCCGATCGTCGACGGGAACGGTCCGTTCCCGGAGGGGGCTCAGCTTGGAGGCGCGGCCCACGGCCATGCGGACCAGGTCGATGGCCTTCTCCGTTGCCGCCTCCTTGTCCTGCTGATGGACCCATGAGCAGTGCTCGCGGATGTTGGCCATCTCGAAGAGATAGGGATTCAAGCCCGCCTCCTGGCAGGTGGCCCGGAACAGCGGCTCGTGGGTGCGGGGGGTGCACGCCGCTACGACCACCCGGGTGAGGCGGTGCTCGACGATGCGGTCGCGGATGATGGACTGGGTGTCCTCGGAACAGCTGAAGAGGTTGTCCTCGGCGTGGACTACGTTGGGCATCGACCGGGCGACCTCGGTCACCCTGGGGACGTCGACGGTGGCCGCGATGTTGATGCCGCAGTGGCACACGAAGACGCCCACCCTTGCCAGCCCCTCCTCCCCCGGCTTGGGCTGTGGTAGCGGTGCCGGGGGCGGGGGCGGTTCCCGGGTGGCGTGGGCGGCGGCCGCCGCGGCTGCGGCACCAGCCTGCAGGACGGTGTCCGTGATGTCCTTTGGGCCGGAGGCCATGCCCGCCACGAACACGCCGCGTCGCGACGTCGCCGAGGGATGGCCGTACGGGTCGGCCTCGACGAAGAAGCCGTGCTCGTCCACGTCGACGCCAAGCACCTCGGCCAGGTCCCGGGTGCCCTTCCTCGCGACGATGGGGGTGGCCAGGACCACCATGTCGTAGGCCTCCTCGAGGATCTGGCCCTCGTCGGTGTCCTCGTAGGTGAGCCATAGCGACCCGTTGTCGTCTCCGTCCACCTGGGCGACGCGGCCCTTCACAAGGTTTATACGGGGGTTCTCCTCGGCGGCCTTCACGTACTCGTGGAAGCCCTTGCCGTAGGCCCGATTGTCGATGTAGAACAGGTCCAGGCGCTCCATGTCCGGGTCGTGCTCGGCGGCGATCACCGCCTCCTTCACGCTGTACATGCAGCAGATGCGGGAACAGTACGGGACGTGGTGCACGTCCCGGGAGCCGGCGCAGTGCACCCAGGCGACACGCCGGGGGGCCTTGCCGTCCGAGGGCCGCAGAAGCTCGCCCCCGGTGGGGCCAGATGCCGACAGGAGCCGCTCCAGCTGCAGGGAAGTGATGACATCGGGGTGCTGGCCGTAGCCGTACTCTCCGATGGGGGTGGGGTCCCAGTCCGAGGCACCCACGGCGATGACGACCGCTCCCACTGGCATGTCCAGGAACTCGGGTTGCTGGTCGTAGTCGATGGCTCCCGCGGGGCACACCTTGGCGCACACGCCGCACTTGCCCTCGGTGAGGTACCGGCAGGCATCGGGGTCGATGGCGTAGGTGGAAGGCACCGCCTGGGGGAAGGCTGTGTAGATGGCGGACCGCTCTCCCAGACCGCACTCGAACTCCGAGGGCAGGCTCACCGGGCACTTCTCGGAGCAGAGACCGCAGGACGTGCACTTGGCGGGGTCGACGTACCGTGGCCTCACCTCGACCTTGGCCAGGAAGGCGCCCGCCTTGCCCTCCAGCTCGGTGACGCGCGCCCTTGTGTGGATGGTGATGTTGGGATGGCGCGCCGCCTCCACCAGGATGGGTGAGAGTATGCACATCGAGCAGTCGTTCGTGGGGAAGGTCTTGTCCAGCTGGGCCATGTGGCCTCCCAGGGACGGTGAGGCCTCGACCAAGTGCACCTTGACCCCCGTCTCGGCGAGGTCGAGGGCGGCCTGTACGCCGGCGAGTCCTCCGCCGACCACCAGGACGGGCCAGTCACCAGGTGAGCCCTGAGCCACTAGGTACTCCTCCACTCAATCCTTTGCCTGCTTCTCGTGGTGTTCAATGGACTTGACCCCGTGGTCGTACCCAGCGTTGTAGGCCTTGAGGTTCAGGTCCTCAGTTCCCGGGGGAACGGTGTCCAGGATCGCCGATTTCATGGCGTCGTAGTCCACCACCTTCGTGACGGCGGTAAGGAAGCCCAGCATCACGATGTTCGCGACGATCCGCCGGCCGAGCCCTTCCGCCAACCGTGTGGCGGGGATTCCGAACCTGTGGATGTCGTTCCGCCTGTACTTGAGCTCCACCAGGTCCTCGTCGTACAGCAACTTTCCGTTCGGCCTGAGGTTGGTCACGTACTTCTCGTACGCACCCTGGGACATGAAGATAACATGATGGGGTTCGGTGACATAGGGATAATCGATCTCATCGTCGGATATGATGACGTTGGCGCTGCACGAGCCGCCCCGGGCCTCGGGGCCGTAGGACTGGGTGAAGGCCGACCTCTTGTCGGAGAACAGCGATGCGGCCTTTCCCAGGATGAGGCCAGAGAGGATGATGCCCTGGCCGCCGAAGCCGCCCAGGAGCACCTCGATGTCCCCGTTATCCTCATCCTCCATCTCGACGCCGGCCCCCTTGGCCTTCTTCGCCGACATCAGATCACCTTCTGGGCCCGGGAGACCCCGCCCCAGAGGGCCTTGAGGTAGGTTGGCTTGTCAATGTCGATGAACTTGCCCACCACGATACGGTTGTGGAGGTCGATCTCCGCCTCGACGGGGTCGATGTTGTGGCGGATGACCGAGTTCTCCCGGTAGAACCGCATCTCGTCCAGGCCAGTTCCGATCTTGTTGGGGCGCCCGTACCCCGTGGGGCAGGGCGCCAGGATCTCAACGAAGGAGAATCCCAGGTGATTGATGGCCTCGGCGATGGTCTCGATGAGCTGGTTGGCGTGGAGCACCGTCCATCGCGCCACGTACGTGGCCCCGGCGGCGTACGCCATGTGGGACAGGTTGAAGGGGTGCTCGTAGTTGCCGTATGGAGAGGTGGTCGACCGGGCGTGGAGGGGGGTGGTGGGACCCAGCTGACCTCCGGTCATCCCGTAGTTGAAGTTGTTCACGCACAGCACCGTCATGTGCATGTTCCGCCTGGCGGCGTGTATAAGGTGGTTCCCTCCGATGGCGAACAGGTCCCCGTCGCCGGAGAACACGATGACCCGCAACTTGGGACGGGCCAGGCTCAACCCGGTGGCGAAGGGTATGGCCCTGCCGTGGGTGGTGTGGAAGCTGTCGATGTTGAGGTAGCCGGCGATGCGCCCGGTGCACCCGATGCCGGACACGATGGCCAGCTTCTTCGGGGGGATCTCGGCCTTCTCCACCGCCTCTATGAAGTAGGAGGTGGCAGATCCGAGCCCGCAACCAGGGCACCAGATGTGGGGCATGCGTCCCTTTCTCAACCACTCCCAGCGGGGATAGGTGTGCACACTGTCCGGGTCATGTACCATCTCGGTGGTCATTTCTCCACCTCCTCTATCGCGCTCAGGATCTCGGAGGGATGGTGGATGCGTCCCGCGCAGCCCAGGTGCTTGACCTCGGTCTGTCCGCAGACGGCCCGCTGGACCTCCAGGACGACCTGACCCTGGTTGATCTCTGGCACCACGAAGCCCCTAACATGGCTGGCAAGCTCCTGAATGGCCTCCTCTGGGAAGGGCCAGAGGGCGCGCAGCCTCAGCATGCCTGCCTTGATGCCGTCCCGACGGGCCAGCTTGACGGCCCTCTTGGACGGGCGGGAGGAGATGCCGTAGGTCACGACCACCACATCGGCGTCCTTCAGGAGGAACTCCTCGTTGTCGATGATCTCGTCCTTGAAGTCGAGGATCTTCCGGTCAAGGCGATCGATGAGCTTCTCCTGGGTCTCGGAGGTGACTATTGGATACCCGCGCTCGTCGTGGGTGAGGCCGGTGGTGATGATCCGGTAGCCGTCCCCGGCGGCGGGCATGGGGGGCACCAGGTCCTTGCCTCCCTCGTAGGGGAGGTAGTTCTCCGGTTTCATACGGGGCTTCTTCCTGTCCACCAGCTTGATGCTGCCCGGGGGAGGGATCTCGACCATCTCCGTCATGTGGCCCACGGACTCGTCGGTGAGGAGCACGACGGGGGTGCGGAAGCGCTCGGCCAGGTTGAAGGCCCTGACGGTGAGGTCGAAGCACTCCTGGGGGGACTGGGGACTCAGGGCTATTGCCTGGATGTCCCCGTGGGTGCCCCACTTGGTCTGCATGACATCGCCCTGGCCGACCAGGGTCGGCAGGCCGGTGGATGGGCCGCCGCGCATGACATTGACGATAACGGTGGGGACCTCCATCATGATGCCGAGGCCGTAGTTCTCCATCATCAGGGAGAAGCCGGGACCCGAGGTGGCGGTCATGGACTTCTTCCCACCCCAGGAGGCGCCCAGTATGCAGTTCATGGAGCTGATCTCGTCCTCCATCTGGATGAATATTCCGTCGACCTGGGGCATGCGAATGGCCATGCGCTCGGCGATCTCGGTGGCGGGGGTGATGGGATACCCGGCGAAGAAGCGGCAGCCAGCTGCCAGGGCGCCCTCGGCGCAGGCCAGGTCACCGTTGAGGTACCATCTGCCCGTGAGGGCGTACTCGGCCTTCACGTCTTCGCCCCCTTCATGCCCGTTGCCGGTTTCTTCTCCGCGGCCTCTTCCTCGTCGAGGCGCTCGATGAAGATCGCGAAGTCGGGACAGATGCGTTCACAGAGCAGGCACGCGACACAATCGGTCTCAGGCTTGACCCTCGGGATGTGGTAGCCTTTGCTGTTGAACTCGTCGGAGACCTCCAGGACCTCCTTTGGACAGAACTCAACGCAAAAACCACAGCCCTTGCAACGGTCAGGAATAAGATGCACCCGTCCCCGTGGGGGCGAGTACTTGTCGCTGTCCAGAGGTTTCCTCCAGTGCTTCACCGTCTCACCTTCGTCAGCGACCCCAGCTGGTATGGCCAACGGGGCCCGACCCATGGATGGTGGGTCACGCGACGGTCGGACGACGTGGCCTGTCGATCGTATCGAACTTTTTTGGATGCCAGGGCCTGCTTCCTACGGTCGGAGGCCGGCAAGGGTATCACCCGATTAATACCTTCCGATTGGGTTGCCTGGCACCCGGGCTCGTGCACCTGTACACTGGCCATCGAAACGGGGCGTCGCGGAGGCGCTCTAGAGCAGTATCGGGATACATCCCCGACAGCCTCAGAAAGAAGACCTTCGGCTGCCAAGATGCCCACTACTGAAGAGTGCATCACCATCCGGCTCCGGTAATGCGGGGGAGGGGTTGATATAGTTTACTGGCAGGGGCGATGGATATATTCGGGTTGAGGATAATAATGGGCCGACGGAGGAGGTCACGTGGCGGATTGTCCCAATTGTGGAAAGAAGGTCGGATTCATGGGCGCCAAGAAGTGCGGCGTCTGCGGCACGGCAATGTGCCGAGAATGCACCAAGTACCTGACGACGGACAAGGGGAAGGGCTCCCTTGCAGCGAGGATGCCCAAGGGGCCGGCCAAGAACACCCTGTGCTCCGACGAGTGCGCTAAGAGATCCTACGGGTCCTTCCAGAAGGACATCGGAGGGGACACCTTCGTCGAGCTGATGAACGAGAACAACGACAGGTTCTACCTGACGGAGAGGAACGACGAGAACGACTTCCGGTCCCGGTACTTCACCATCCCCAACGCGCCAGACGGACGGAAACGGCCCGCGAACGATCTCATCCCGGAGCTGGTGCCCATCCACGCGTACATGCGGCAGGACCTGGAGGACAAGGACATCATGGTGGCGGTC
>JAUVEQ010000041.1 GCA_030594725.1 Methanobacteriota archaeon | reverse complement strand
TCCCCCCGGAGGGTCCTGCCCAGGGCAAGCTCCCACAGGTCGTTCCGAGCCGCGAAGGCCACGGGACCCCCATCGTCGGAGAGGGCATGGATGATGGAGCCCGCCTCCGCGACGATGGCATTGGGAGAGGTCATCGGACCCAGGACCTCCATCGACAACCTGATGGGCCCGTTGCCCTCGAATGCGGGACACGACAGGGCCACCTCGACGCGGGCGAAGGGTCCCCATGCACTCGCCGGGACCCCCCGGGAGAATGGCTCACGACCCGTGGCCCTCAGGCCCGCCCAGGCACGCTCAAGCCGGATGCTGAAGCCCCCGGCATGCTTCGGGACCCGGGTGGGCAGCTGCGATGCGAAGATGGCGTCAAGGGCGCCCGACAGGTCAACGCCATCCTCGATGGCAGCGATCTCGATCGCCCGCTCCAGCGAGCCCTCCAAGACCGCGCTGATGGCCTCCCTCAGGCTCGTCTCCGCTTCCCCGAGGGAGGGCCCGTCCAAGGTCCCTTCGGAGGACCAGGGCCCGGAAGGTCCCATGAGGGCGAGGCTGTATGTGAACAGTACCAGCAGGAGGACGGCCAACACGGCGAAGCTCGCCTGTCCATCCTCTCTGGGGAGCAATCGGGCTCTGGGGCTGCGGAGATATAGCAGGCGTGCATCACCATCCCGGGAGGTCCCAAAGGACCTCCTCGATGGCACGAGCTGGACTTGGGCTTATAACGTCTCCACGATATCCATCGCGTCTAATCAGAGGGTTTACCTTCCGAGGCCTCCTCTGGCTCCTCGGCGGCCGCATCGACGACGGCATCGGTGTCCGCCCCGGGAGGTGCCTCGGTGGGTTCCCCGGTGGGTTCCTCGGATGATTCCTCGGGTCCGCCGTCCTTGCGGGGGTTGGCGATCGACTTGCGGACCGTCCAGTATACGATCACGACCATCCCGATCACCAGGGATACGCAGCAGACGGCCGCGCCCTTGCTGTCGTCGACCTCGTCCTCCCCCGGAGCGTCGGTGTTCACCTTGATGGTCACCGAGGTGGATGCGACCTCTCCCCGGTTGTCCGTCACCTGGAGGACCGCCACGTACAATCCCTCTTCGACGTAGAGGTGGGTCACGTTGCCGTCGTCGGGGTCGGCGTGGTCGAACTTGCCGTCACCATCGAAGTCCCACTGGTACAGCACGATCCTGCCGTCGGGGTCGTACGAGACCTCGGAGAAGCGGAGGTTCCGCCCCGGCCTCACCCATTGCTCGACCGAGGGCACGGGCACAGGGGCCTCGTTCTCCTCGGGATGCACGGTGACGACCAGGGTGTCGTTCACGGCGAAGCCCCACTCGTCCACCACCGAGACCGAGACATGGTAGGTCCCGTCCGTGGAGTAGACATAGGTCGGGGTCCTTCCGTCGGCGTCCGCCGTCGCGTCACCATCCAGGTCCCAGTAGTAGTGGACGATCGCCTCCGTGCCGTCGGTGACGTTCACGTGGAACTGGACGGGCCTGCCCACCACCGTCTCCACGTCCGGGCCGGCGTCGACCTTGTGAAGCTCGAACGGGTCCGGTCTCGACACCTCGACGATGAACGTGGTCGTGGAGGATGAACCATCGTCGTCCAGCACCTCGACCCGGACCTGGTAATAACTTTCGTGGTCCGGATAGGTGTGGGTGACGGATGGGACCGTGGTGTTGACCAGCGCGGAGCCGTCGCCCAGGTCCCAGGTGTACAGGACGATCTCCCCGTCCGGGTCCTCGGCAGTGATGCTCAAGGAGACCTGGGGCACGTTCGTGCTCAAGCGGGTCCGTTGGTCTATATGGGGGGCCAGGTTCCTCACCTCCACGGTGAGGGTGGCCACGCCCACGGCACCCTGGTCGTCGGTGGCCTTGAGCACGGCGGTGAATATGCCCAGTTCGGAATACGTGTGGTTCACGCTCCGGACCTCGGGAGAGCTCCAATCGAACACACCGTCGCCCTCGAAGTCCCAATCGTAGCGGACGACCTCACCGTCATCGACGGCCATGCCCGACAGTTCCACGGGAGTGATCCTGTCGGTCCTCACGTAAGCCTCGGCGTGGCCGGTGATGACCACCACCGGCAACTGGTTGCGCGGTGCTATCTCCACCGTGTACAACCACATCTTCACGGATGCGTTGGTCAGGTTCGCCCTCAGCACGGCCTGGTAGGTCCCCGCCTCGTCGTAGGTGTGGGTCACGTTCGGCTGGACCGATGACAGGTCGAACACCCCGTCACCATCGAAATCCCAGTGGAAGAGGTCCACCGGGCCCCCAGGGTCCACCGTGACGTAAAGGGCGAGGGGCTGGCCCATGATACCGTAGAAGTCGGGCTCGATGTCCTCGCCTGCCACGCTGGAGGTGAGGGCCAGCAGTAGGGCCAGAGCGATTGCGAATGCGGACGGCACACCTCTCTCCCAACCCAAGGGTATCTCCACCGAGCGACCGATACGATGGGCCTTCCCCCAGAAAAAACCTCGCTCATGAGACACCGCGATCGGATATGTTACCGGGTGTGGTAACAAACTCGATTACCATTTCTGGTCTGAAAAAAGTATATCTGGCCACCTTGTCGATAAGGAGATCAGACCCGCTGCCAGTGTACAGTTGGTCAAAAGGGCAGGCGCGGAGGGCTTTTCCCCCGGCACGATCCGGGGTCGTTTCGGGGGAAAGCCCCCCAATCGAGAAGGTCCGGACCTTCTCTTGCCGCCGATTTTTCCGTGACCACCGCATGGAACTCTAGTGCGACCGAAATCGCGGCAGGGTCCCATGCGGACGCACGGGGCGTCCGGGCGACGGCCATCGATCACCTTTCGACCCGAACGGCCGAAACCGAGGGGGTCTTGGGCGACCAGACGTCTGGGTCGATGTCAATGGGCCGACCGAGGCCGGTCCGTTGGGCAGCAACTGGACGTCCCGTCCACAACGGTGGGTCCGACCGAGGTCGATCCCGGTGTTGCGACCGGATGTTCGGATCATGACGGTAGGTCCCACCGAAGCGGGTCCAGGTGTCACGGTCCGACGTTCCGAGCCTTGGGAACGGCCGAAGCCGCGTCCTTGGCTCAGGTCGCCATGCCTGGGCGCGTGTAGGATCGGCACATCCCAGCTCCCGCAGGGGCGGATCCGTCGTCACTCCCCCGAAGGGGAGGTCGGGCGGGGTTGCCTCGACGACGCGTCCCCCGGCGCCAAGCCCGAAGGCGAGACGACGGTGCTCGGTCCAAAACGGTCTTCCATTCCTCGCCGAAGCGAGGGACGGGCGACCGCCAGGTGTCGAGCACGGGAACGGAGGGTCACGTCCCAAGGGGCAGTGCAAGCACAACCCCAGAGGGATGGAGGACCATCCTCGCGTGCTAGAGCGTGTCATCCGGTCCAACAACCCGGTCCGCGACCGAAAAAGTGCGGGGCCGAAGCCCTGCGCCCATCGATCATGGGTCGAGCGAACGTTGGTCCGGAACGCAATGAAACGCGTTGTGCACCGAAATGCACGCTGCGAATTATCGCGTTTTATCCGATCCTTGTATCGGCAGTATAAGAGGGCTGTTCGCCCCCCGCGACTGCAAACTCTCCATACGTCCTATTTCATATATATCCTTTACGATTGACGTTTCATGTGGAGACCCTCCCAAAAAAGCTCCTATCTCGTTTAATAGAAATCAAGAAATCACTCGTTCGAATGCGATTTCGTTCGTCGGAAGGCCGGGGAACTTAACATAAATGATGCTTGCGGCCGGTCAGGAACCCTACCCGGAACTGAGTAGTTCTCGGTGCCTGGAATGGAGTGGAAAACTATATATATGCGTATTTTTCCACTGAAGCTTTATCTACCCCTCGAGCGGCCAGTAGTTATTCACATCGGCGAGCGTCGAACACCCCTCCGTTTCACATGGAGATCCCCCGCTGGATTCGGACGCGCGGTTATTCCGCTTCTGTGAGATTTGGGCAGAATCGTTTATGTGGGGGCCGTGAGTATTGAACGCGGAACGTGAACATCATGGAGATGACCAGGAAGATGGCAGGCTACATCATGCTCGTCGTGGGGATCGTGCTCATAATCCTGCATATCATCGCCCTCGATGGAAGTCGGTGGCAGGGCCTCCCGACCTTCCTTGGGTTAGGCTTCATCTTCCTCCTCTTCGGCCTCCTCACCGTGATCACTTGCATGCTGGGCAAGGACAAGGAATGCGAGGTGGAATCACCGTAGACAACATGATTATCACGGGCAAACATGGCACCGAAAGGTTAATCGTGCTCAATATCTTTAAATCGGCTCCGAGAGATAAAAAAGAACGTCCGTATCTGCGAGGTGGTTGAGGACAAATGCATGCACCGGTACGATTTCACCAGGATGCCAGCGGAGTGTCATCAATAATCGGTGAGCTCCTCATGGTGGCCATCACCATCGTTCTGGCTGTCGTGGTCCTGATCATCGTGTCGGGTATCTCCAACGTCCCGGACGAGCAGAAGGTCACCGCCAAGCTCTCTACCCCGAGGGTGCAGCAGTACGACAGGAACGGCACGATCGTGTGGGATGCGACCTGTGACATCCTCACCCTCACCCTGGACAACCAGAAGGTGACCTGGAGCACCGTGAAGGTCTTCATGAAGAGCATGAACGGCAGCGTGATGCACACCGTCACGGAACTTTCCGACGACTCGACCAGCACCTACGACGACGAGTCACCGATCGAGACCGAGTTCTGGTACGTCGACGTCACCATCGGTGACCCGAAGATGACCCCGGGCGATTCGATAAAGATCACGGGCATGGACATCTCCTACGAGGGCGCCACCCTGGAGATCCTGTTCGAGAACGACATCATCGGAAGGATCACCCTGCCCACCAACTTCACGTGAGGGTGCGACGGGACCACACAGCCCCTCCTCTCCTCCGAAAGGTCTCCTCGGGGCATGGGAGCGACTCTGTTGGGGACGAGCCTGCAACCCTTCGTCACCCAGAATATGACGGATGATGAACGCCAGGAGGTCGTACAGCGCTTCGTTCTTCAAGGGCCGCTGGCATTCACCGAGCGTGACAGCCCGCCCTCACCGGAGCGCACCTTCGACCCATGCTGGGCACTCAACAACCTGAGCAAGGAGTAAATCAACAGAATGAGATACCAGTGCCCCTTGGTACCCTCCGCGCTCTTCATCTGACACCTTCCTAAACCGAAATGCTGCTTGGCATCCCGATAGAACCTCGGGATGTCGAAGAGCGGGGGGCGTCCGATGGAGCAGATAGAGGGTCGGTGCAGGATGCTGCTCATCGGCATGCTTGCGTTGGCGATGATCCATCTCCAGAACTGAGTTCGGTCGGGTCTGCGTTTGATCATAGGAATCCAATGATCGATTCTAACGGAGATTTAGAGAAAGATGATAAGAGTTCGGTGCCATTTGAATGCCCATTTACAATTTTGTTTTTTTTTTAGAAACATTTTTATACGACCTGGTGGTTACCTTATCAGACATGACAATTCAGACGGCCCATACAATTCAAGCGAGAACAATGCATTGTGACCTGGAGTCAATGAAATGGGCATTACTTTTGAAATGACTAGGAATAGAATGGTACAAAATTCGAAGGACCCTCTTGGAGACGGTAATAGACAGGGCTCCTCCTTTGAATTCGAAAGATGCCTCGTCACTTTCCACGATGATCGCAAGAGAATCCCACACATCGGATTCCCAGGGGCTCGCAGGCCAGCACCGTCGGAAGACGCTGTATCTGAGGCGCACCTGATCGTGCCTCGAAACACTTCTATGATATCAATCGATGAAAGGATAAGAAAGGAGAATTGATGACAATGCCCCGCTCTTTGGAAACCATGCTCAATGACCTTGGCCTCGACCGAGATGAAGCAAGCTTGTACAAACAGCTTGTATCCATCGGTTCAGGCACCGTAGGCAAGCTCAGCGCAATGACGAGTTACTCACGAACGAAGGTCTACTCGATCGTCGACAAGCTCGCGTCAAAGGGATGGATAACATCGATTTTTGACAAACCAAAGACATACGCCGCCGTAGACCCCAAGGAAGTTGTGAAACGTAAGAAGGAGACCATGAACGCCTCCTCCGAGGGCATCATAGCCGAACTATCGCCGTTATATGAACGAACCGAGACAGACCTCAGCGAGATCGTGACGTACCGGGGAACCAAGGTTATCAAGAAAGTCACAGAAATGCTTGATGGAGCACGAAAAGAGGTCAACATAGTCACGGCATTCCTACCAGCTGATTCCCTCAAGATGGTCGCCCCCACGTTCCGCAAACTCAAGAACCGGGGCGTCAAGATCAACATCCTCGTATCGGACAGACTCAAAGGACTGGAAATAATAGAAACCATGAAAAACGAAGCAAACATCGACTTTGCAAGCATTCCTGAAGCTGGCCTCCTGATCGTGGACGGAGAAGAGATCCTCTTGGGAAGCAAAGAAGGAAAAGACAAGGAGGAAACCAACGACCTCCTCGGTATCTGGACGCGCAGCAAGGAACTCGTGACATTTCTGCAAATCGTAATAAGGGGAATTTACACACCCCTCGGAAGTTAGAGGAATTGCTATGCAAGTCATTAGCAGGACTGTTACTAGACGTCTTCGTATTGTGGTCATTGTTATAATTGTCGATTGGTGAGGGTATGAGGAATGGAACGGAAGAACGGTGTGCCATGTGCAATTACGCCAAGATACGAGGCGAGAGATTCATCAGGTGTAAAAACTGCAACGCCCTCTTCTGCCCCTTTTGTGCCATGATGTTCCTCGGTATCAAGGACCGATCCAACATCGGCACCTGCCCAGCCTGTTCCCCAGAAACAAAGACACGGAGGAAATGACCTGAAAGAAGAAACAGATCGGAAGGTAGAGGACACGATTAGAAATGCGCGAACCACGGAACTTGAATGTCGTCCCTCAGCAAGCCCATCACCTCGACCTATGGCCGGGTACATCGGTATTAGCGCATTTCGAGACATGTGTTGTTCGACGAGTAAAAGGCAGCCATCGATGGATGTGCTGGATGGGAACTCATCCAATTGGGACCAGACGTGATATCGCATGGCGCTACATTGTGAACTCTGCGGAAAAATGAAACCATTTGCATTCGGCGACTTCGTCCGATGCAACAACTGCTATCGCATATTCTGCCCTAAATGCTCGAGCAAGTTCACCAAACTGGGCGGCTTCCCCCAGCGAATAGAGATGTACAAATGCCCCGTATGCAAGCGCGTCGGCCTCCGTAAAATGTGGTGAGCCCGATGCTAGGTCCATGCCGGAGTGATCGATCATGACGCCACATTCCGGGGTATTGAGCAAAACGATATTATCGGTCTACGAAAAAAAACTCCTCAAAGAAGTTAAACGAGGGCCGATACCCACCCACATCGCCATCATCATGGACGGCAACAGACGCTTTGCAGAATTAAGGGACATACTCCCCATCGAGGGTCACAGGCATGGAGCAGTTACGCTCGAGAACGTCCTCGACTGGAGCGGGGAGATCGGTATCAATGTCCTGACGGTATTCGCCTTCTCAACAGAGAACATGAACAGGCCATCGGAGGAAGTTGACGGCCTTATGGACCTCTTCGCGGAAAACCTAAGGAGGATGGGCGACGACGAGCGCATCCACAGGAACAGGATCCACGTCAAAGTGCTCGGCAAGAATGACAAATTGCCAAAGGAAGTCCAAGAAGCCATACGATACGCAGAAGGCCGGACACAAGGATATGACGGGTTCTTCTTCAACATAGCCCTCAACTATGGAAGCAGGGAAGAGATAATGCATGCCATCAGACACATATGCGAAGACGTAAGAATCGGTAAGATCGGCGTAAATGACATCGACGCAGAGCTGGTTGATTCCTACCTGTACACCAATGGATTCCCCGAACCGGAACTCGTCATACGGACCTCCGGCGAGAAACGAATATCCAACTTCCTACTATGGCAGGCGGCACACACCCACCTCTATTTCGTGGACGTCTACTGGCCCAACTTCAGGAAGATAGATCTTCTGAGAGCGATACGCTCCTACCAACGAAGAGAGACAATGCAATGATGGTGTGTTGTATGCTCGGACAGAACAAACCCACAGAGGAAATCGATGGTCACCCCATCGTCTTGACAGCATCCCGGGCAGAGATGAGCGATTACGATTATAATCCATTCCTTGCCTTCATCTGCACGTTCCCAAAAGGAATTTCAAATCGCATCCTTCGAAAATACCTTCCAGAGATCGAGACCGATGACACTCCTGCGAAGTTCGCCCCCTATGGATTGAGGAAGGTCGAGGCGTTGCTCGTAGAGGAATTCGGATCGGACCAAGTGATAGTCTCCCATTACGACAGCCTCCACAAGGTCATAGGAAGTAAGACCAAGCTTGTCTGCATCTCCACGATGGACCCGATGGGATTGGCCTTTGTTTCTACAACCTACAACTCGCTGATCGGGTTCGGGGGAGAGGCACTGAATCAAGCTGAATTCAAGAGACTGGTAACGCACCCGTCCATCATCAGATATCAACCGAAGGTAATAGTTGGCGGTGCCGGCGCCTGGCAGATACGGGACAGCGGCGCCCAAGAGGAATTCGGGATAGACGTCCTGTTCCAGGGAGAAGGGGAGAGGGACGTGGTTCCCATATTCCACAGACTTCTGAATGGAGAGGAAGTCCCCAAGTATTACAAAGCGAAAAAGCCGGATCAGGAAGAGGTCCTCCCCATAAACAATGCCGCCTGCTACGGAATGACAGAGATAATGCGCGGCTGTGGAAGAGGATGCCAGTTCTGCTCCCCTACCATGAGAACAAGATATTCGTTCCCCATTGAACACATAATGGAAGAGGTAAAGACCAATATTGAGGGGGGCTCAAAAGCAATCTTCACAGCCACTGAGGACATGTTCTTATACAACTCAAAACCCCGTTTCATCCCAGACCGTGAGAAGATCGTGGAACTGTATCGCTCGATAGCCTCATATCCGGGTGTCGAGTACATCTTGCTCTCACATGCCTCCCTCGCGCCGATCATCTACGACCCGAGGATATTGGAGGAACTCACCCCGATACTGATCGAGAGAACCATCTGGTCCCCTGAGCGTAGCCGTCACTACAAGAAGCCATTCATCAGTGTAGAGGTCGGAATAGAAACCGGCAGTACCAGATTGATGAACAAATACATGAAAGGGAAGGCACGGCCGTACAGTGTCGATGACTGGCCCGAACTCGTTGTCCAAGGTATCGGAAACATGAACGATAACGACTGGTGGCCCCTATGTACGATCATGACCGGGCAACCCGACGAGACAGAGGACGACGTGATCGCAACCATCGAACTCGTGGACGACCTCCGTGCCAACAACGCCAAGATGTTCTATACACCCGTTGTCTTTGTCCCCTTCGAGGAAGCGGTTCTAGGTGATACGAAGAGAATAGACCTGGAAGGGCTCAGTGAACTACAATGGGAGGTTATCTCTAGGTGCTGGCGTAACAACATGGACATATGGCGGCCGGACACGAACGGGTTGTACGGTCCGATGTTCTTCTTCACTCATTGGTTCTATGCCAGATGGAGACACGGAAAGAAGGCCACGATCCCCATGATGCATCTGGCAGGGCTCCCGGACTCTTCAATCCTCCTAAAAACGATCAAGAAGTGCGACACCCTCTACTGCCAGAGCGGCTTGGGTGATGTGGGGGGCGCAATAAGGGGAATAGTACAGAGGAGCGAGAAATGAAGTTGTGGTGGTGAAAGCATGCTATCAGATTTCAAGGAATACTCAAATATCATAAGAGACCGCACGGACAACGGCATCGCAGCCACCTACGAATGGGCACAATCCGCCAGGGACCGCGTCTTCAACATGGAGATCCCCCCGAGCATGGAGCGCGTCCTCAAGAACCGCCTTCGCATGCTCGCCATCATATCCACGGTCCTCGCTGCCATGCTCCTGATCTTCATGCTCCCCTCGCCCCAACACTTCTTCACCGCGCTGATCATAGGGTTCATTGGAGCATCGATGGATTTCGCAGTAGAATACAAGGGCGTGAAGCAGAACGACTGGGACTATCCAGCAAGACGACTCAGCTTCAGGAAGATCCCCATCGAACTCCCGATCATCTTCTTCGGTTGCGGAATAGCCGCCACCTTCGTCCATTATGCTCTATCGAACCCAATCACAGACATTGTATTCACGTCACAAACGTCAATGGCAAGCATGAGCTACATTCAGATTGCTCTGATCGCCATCGGTGTGTTCTTCATTGTACAATATTTCAGAGGAAACATCAAGAGCCTGACCTTGGGCGCACTCCCGATAGCAATAGCCCTATACCTCTCATATCCTCAACAATGGATACTCGTGATCTCCATCATCCCCATATATATTGACTACTACCTCGAAAAGCACCTGGTCAGAACCGCGCACATAACCTACGACAATTACGGAGAAGAGGTAGCCACCAATGTAGCAATAAGCTACTTCCCAATCACAATAATACTTCTGGTACTCATAACGATCATCCTGTACCTCATATGAAAAGAGCTCATCATCACTTTTTCACACACCCCCAATTGTACTGCCCACAAAAGAATGGGGCCATTTCTATCGGTCGATTAATGACTCTCGCAACTCCGCCATCCACGCGAATAAAACGAATTTTCGGCCCAAAACGCCTCCTCTACAAAACGCACCTTTCGGAGGACACTGCCCCTCCTCTCCTCCGAAAGGTTTTATTGAGATGACGGCATCCTGAGGCCGCCCTGTCACCCGTGGCAGGACCAGCAATCACTGGGACAGGAGGTAGGAGAGCAGATGGCAGATGCACCAGCTGGAGGAACGGGTACCCAGCCGGCCGCTCCGAGCTCCTCGGGCATGACCTGGATGTTCATCTTCCTGTTCATGATGCTGATCCTGTTCAGCGGTAACACCAGACAGATCCTGGGCGACGCCATCGGCTTCGCCTTGAACCCACTCATCGGCTTCGGGGGCACCAACCCCATCTGGTCCATCTTCGTGGGGACGGTCATCATAGTCTCCATTTCCCAGACCATCCGGCACCTCATGACCAACTGGATAAAGCTGGCCGATAGCCAGGCCTACATGAAGGCCTTCAACAAGGAGATCTCCGAGGCCCGCAAGAGCCAGAACCAGCAACGCCTCCAGAAGCTCATGGAGATGCAGAAGGATATGATGTCCAAGCAGATGGAGATCCAGGGCATGACCATGAAGCCCACCATCTTCACCATGGTCCTGTTCATCGCCTTCATCACCTGGATCTACACCTTCGTGACCATCGCAGCGGTCGACAGGATCGCCATCCCCTGGAACCACGAGTACGTTCTGGAGGTCGGAAGCCTGTTCAGCGGGGGCGTGCTTTTCATATACATCATGTTCACCATTCCCCTGTCACAGATGGTTGTTAATATCTGGAAGTACATCACATTCACCAGGCGGCTCAAGGCATTGGATGCCAAAGAGGCGATGGGGGAGGTGACCATATGATCATCACTCTTGGAGGACTCCCGGGCAGCGGTAAGACGACGGTGGCGCGTATACTGGCTGACAAGCTCAAGATGGAGTACATCAACGCGGGGGACATCTTCCGCAACCTGGCGGCCAAGAAGGGCATGACCTTGGAGGAGTTCGGTTTCTTCGCCGAGCGCAACCCCAACATCGACAGGGCCATCGACAAGAAGCTCCTGGAGATCGCCCGCCGGGACAACGTGATCCTGGAGGGTCGCCTGGCCGGCATCATGCTGGAGCTCAACGATGTGGAGGCCCTCAAGGCCTGGCTCGAGGCACCGCTGGAGATCCGCGTGGAACGCGTCTCCGGTCGTGACACCAAGTCCACCGAGGCCGCCCTGGCCGACACCCAGGTCCGGGAGAAGAGCGAGTGGGACCGGTACTACAACATCTACCACGTGGACATCCGGGACCTCTCGGTCTACAACCTGGTCGTCCAGACCCAGGACAAGACCCCAGAGGAGATCGCAGACGAGATCATCGAGGAGTTCAAGAAGGCCAAGAAGGGAGGCTGAGCCCGCGATGGCCGACGAGGTGCCCGACCCGGGCCCACCGAAGAGACTCGTGAGGGCGAAGGCTCCCACGGACCCCGCCCACGGCCATCCTCCCGGGGAGAGGCCCATCGCGGAGCACATGGACTACGGCATCGTCGTACTGGACAAGCCCTCGGGTCCCAGCTCCCACCAGGTGGCGGCCTGGGCCCGCAACGCGGTGGGCGCCAAGAAGGCCGGCCACGCGGGCACGCTGGACCCCAAGGTCACCGGCATGCTGGTCATCGGCCTCGATGCGGCCACCCGCGCCCTGGACCTGGTCAGGTTGGCCGGCAAGGAGTACATCACCGAGATGGTGCTCCACCGGGACGTCGAGAAGAAGCGCCTGGTCCAGACCCTGGAGGGCTTCGTGGGCGACGTGCTCCAGATACCTCCCAAGCGGTCGGCCGTCAAGCGGCG
>JAUVEQ010000368.1 GCA_030594725.1 Methanobacteriota archaeon | reverse complement strand
ATGGGTAATGATCGGAGGATGGAGCAGTCTGGAAGTCACCATCGACAGGCCCTTGAACGGTAGCCGAGTTGGTGATGTGGTCCAGGTGAGCGGTACGGTATCGACGAATTACTCCATCGTGGAATTCTACACCGTGGTGAACGAGGGAGGCGATCCCGTGTGGCACATTCTGGAATCTGGTGAGTTCGACGGTTATCGCTGGAACGTCACCATCGACACCCATGGTCTTGAAGCGGGAGAGCACATCCTTTGGGTCGTATGCTTCGACGAGCACCGGCACACCTACGAATCGGTCATCATTCACGTCGGCGAGGAGGATGTCACCCCCGTCAAGCTGTCCGACATCGCCTTCGTCATCTTCTTCATCCTCCTCTTGGTCTACTTCGTAAGGACGAAGCCCGCGAGGGTCTCGGAGGACCCTTCCAAGCGGTGAGACGCACTTCCAAAGTTTCAAATAGCGACCATCGCGTTCGAACTGCCAGCGCCCTTCAGGAGGGAAGGTATGGGCACTCGTCGACCTAACCCTTGCAGAGCAGCCACTAGGCCGTACGCAGCTCGCTGCCTGCTCGCCCTCCTTCTCGTTCTCATACTTCTCCTCGCGCTGCCCGCGGCCTCCGGCCTGCAACCGACATCTGACTCCTGGCCCCAGTTCCGGGGCTGGGACGCCCGGGTGGGTACGTCCCTGAGCAACATCCCCGCCTCCAACGAGACCCTGTGGTCCATCGACCTTACCGACCAGGTCCAGAGCAGCATCGCCGTCGTCGACGGCCTGGCCCTGCTGGGTTGCGACGACGGGAACCTGTACTGCCTGGACGCCGACACGGGGGACGAGGTCTGGAGGTTCGAGACCTCCAACACCGTCCAGTCCTCCCCCTTGGTGTCCGATGGCCGGGTCTACTTCGGCACGTCCGATGGCTACGGCCACTGCCTGGACCTTGCCAACGGCACCGTCATATGGTCCTTCGCGACCCGGCAGATCGTCTCATCGCCGGCCCTCTGGAACGACACTGTGTACTTCGCCGACCAGTGGGGCAACGTGTGGGCCGTGGATGCCGACACCGGGGAGGAGAAATGGAACGAGACCCTGCCCCTGGACATATGGGCCAGCCCCACGGTGGTTGCGGGCCTGCTGTACGTCGGGGACATCGCGGGCAACTTCCGTTGCTACGATGCCACCAATGGCGACCTTGTGTGGAACCGGACGTGGCAGGAGGCCGAGATCTACTCCACCGCAGTGGTCCACAACGGCAGGGTGCTGGTGGGCACCGGCCTCCACGAGACCCTGGAGTGCCTGGACGCCGCCACGGGGGAGACCATCTGGACCTTCAACGCGTACTTCGAGATCTACAGTTCAGCCGCCGTCTCCGACGGGATGGTGTTCATCCACTCCTGGGACTTCCTGTGGGCGCTCCCGTGGGATGACCCGAACGGCGACGGCGTGATCTCACCGGTGGAGGTCCTGTGGGACTTCCAGACCTTCGACTTCCAGGGAGGTTCATCCCCGACGGTATCGGGCGACCGCCTGGTGGTGGGTTCCGACGATGGTTACCTCTTCTGTGTTGAATCGGCCACTGGCGAACCTGTCTGGAACCTCTCAATGCCCGATTTCGTCTACGGCTCCCCCGCCCTCGCCATGGGCAGGGTGTACGTGGGGTCCACCGGAGGCCGTGTCGTGTGCGTGGGCTCCCCCGCGGAGCCCCGCCTCTACACCACCATCGAGCCGAGCCAGACCGTCTGCGAGGGCGGTCAGTCCATCACCCTCGACATATCCGTGCTGACCATCGACGGCGAGCCGGGAGGCGACGCCTTCATGCAATACACCGCCACGTCCGGAGAGCTGTTCGCCTCCTTCGGGACGGTGGTGGAGGGCAGGTTCAAGAACTACTGGACCGCCCCCGACGTGGCCTCGACGACATACGTGACCATCACCGCCGAGGGAGAGCTGCCCGGCTGGGACGTGGTGGGGGACGAGATAGTCATCACCGTGGAGCCCGCCGAGGAACCCCCGGAGCCCGACCTTCCCCGCCTTGCCCACCCCTACCTGATGGCAGGCGTGTTGGCCTTCGTGGCCCTGGACGCGGTCCTGGCCGTCCTCATCATGAGGGGCCGCAAGCGCCAGAGGGAGGTGGCGGCGTGAGACGGGCCGGGCGGGCCGGACCGACCGCTGTCGCCGTGGTCCTCGGCCTTCTGCTCCTATCGTCATGGCAGGCGGCCGCGCCCGATGGCGAGGACTTCGACCCCCAGGGCATCGGGGAGGTGTGGAGGTACGAGCACGGCCCCGAGAACGGCACCCTGTGGTCGGTGTGCTGGTCCCCGGACGGCGCATACGTGGCGGGGGCGTTCTTCAACAACGACGTCGTGGTGCTGAACGCCTCGTCCGGAGAGGTGGTCCAGACGGTAGTGGCCAAGCCCGACGAGGCCCGATGCGACGGCTTCGCCCCACCGGGCCATCTGCCATCCCGGGCCGTGGCATGGTCACCGGACGGCAGATACCTGGCCGCGGCAGGGGACGACAGGATAGTATTCGTGTGGAACACGACCACGTGGGAACTCTACCGGTCCATGGTCGGCCACGAGGGTTCGGTCCAGAGCCTGGCATGGTCCCATTCCGGCGACGTGCTGGCCTCCGGTTCGGGCCGTGACAAGGTCATCCCCAACGGGCCTGGCGAGAACATCACCCTCATCTGGGACGTGGCGACCGCAACCGTGACCCAGCGGCTGGAAGGCCATCGTGACAGCGTGCTCGGCATCGCCTTCTCCCCCGACGACTCCCTGGTCGCGACGGCCTCGGACGACCGGACGGCCCGCATCTGGGACCCTGTCACGGGGGAGGAGATACAACTCCTCGAGGGCCACACCTCGGGAGTGCTGGACTGCTCATGGTCCCCGGACGGTGAGTTCCTGGTGACGGGCTCCCGGGACTACAAGGCCCGCAGGTGGGTGCTGGAGACGGGCGAGTCCGACAGGTGGTCGGACAACAACTGCGTCCGGTCGGTGGACTGGCATCCCCAGGGCGCTTTCATAGCCACCTCCGGGGTCGACAAGACCCTCAAGTTCCGCAATTCCACCACCGGCTCTGTGCTGGTCACCATCGACGACGGCATCGACCTGGGCAGCGTGGTGATGAAGTCCCGCTTCGACCCGGACGGGGTCCACGT
>JAUVEQ010000219.1 GCA_030594725.1 Methanobacteriota archaeon | reverse complement strand
TTTGGCCCCGTCGGTGCATGGATGAGGAAGAGCGACCAAGGTGCGGACCCCGCCACGGACGAGGACATCGAGGCCTCCTCGCTGGCAGGATACTTCGGTGAGGACATCCTCTCGGTCCATCTCAAGGAGGGGTGCCTGCCCATGGCCAAGCAGGGCTCGGTCGAGGCGGTCCAGCTGGTGAGCATCGGCGACCAGCCGCTGGAGCTGGAGGAACTGGAGCGGATCCTGGAACAGGTCCTGGACCTGGCCGAGGGGCATGCCGGTTCCAGCGTCGAGATCGTCCACGAGGGCTCCTCCGTGATCCAGCTGGGGCCCTACCGGGTCGCGGCCGCATTCCCACCATTCTCGGACGGCATGGAGATCACCGCCGTCAAGCAGGTCCGCCAGCTGGACCTGGAGGAGTACGGGCTCGCCCGGGCCCTTGTGGAGCACCTGGAGGACTACCACAGGGGGGTCCTGGTCTCCGGGCGCCCCGGGGACGGCAAGACCACCTTCGCCCGGGCCGTCGCGATGCACCTCCATGGGAGGGGGGCCATTGTCAAGACGATGGAGAGCCCCCGGGACATGGTGCTTCCCCCGGATGTGACCCAGTACGCCCCCCTGGAGGGCAGCTGGGAGCTCACGGCGGAGATCCTGCTCATGGTCCGACCCGACTTCGTCGTGTTCGACGAGGTCCGCAAGACGGAGGACTTCCAGGTCTACGCGGACATGCGCCTTGCCGGCGTCGGCCTCATCGGCGTCGTCCATGCCAACTCCGCCATCAACGCCGTGCAGAGGTTGATCGGCCGGGTGGAGCTGGGCCTGATGCCCCAGATAGTCGACACCGTGCTCCACCTCAACAAGGGGAAGGTGGAGCAGGCCCTGCGACTGGTTCCCACCGTCAAGGTGCCAGAGGGTATGTTCGAGCAGGACCTTGCCCGACCGGTGGTGGTGGTGGAGGACTTCCACAGCGGACAGGCCCAGTTCGAGATGTACACCTACGGCGACCAGCTGGTGGTCATGCCCATCGCGACGGGCGGCAGCAGCCGCGGACCGTCCCGGGGGGTCAGACCCCGGCCCGTGGTCACCGAGGACGACGTGGCCGACAGGCTGAGGGCGTACGTGGCTGGACCCCTGGAGGTCGAGATGCCGTACCCGGGACGCGCCCGGGTCTACGTCGAGTCTGACGATGCATCTGCAATAATCGGCCGTGGAGGCCGGAACATCAAGGAGCTGGAACGGGAACTGGGCGTGCGCATCGACGTGGTCTCCGACCGGCCCGATGGGCCCGGAGGCGATGGAGGAGGTGGCCATCAGCGCATCGGTGATTTCAGCACGCGTGAGACCAAGAACAATATCACCCTCCACGTTCCCGGTCGGTACCAGGGACGGCTGGCGGAGGTCGAGGTGGAAGGCCAGGTCGTGGGCAGCTCCCGTGTCACCAAGCGTGGCGCCATCCGTTTTGCCAAGAGGTCCCGGACGGGGCGTGCCATCGCCGACGCGATAGACGCCGGGTCAGACCTTGTCATAGTCCTGTAGGTCATTCGACGGTCAAAAATCGTATTACATCGCCGGGGAACCTGGGTCCATCGTGGACCGTCCTTGGAAAATGACGGTCATTTCGACATATCGGGCCAATGTATATTGCGAATCCGAAAAACATGAATAATTAGAGAAGGACTTTAATATTGCCCGATTCATCGATAATCGTCCGGAGGGGTCGTGTGTTCCTCGCTCGGCGAGCGAGAGGCAGCTTCGGGATCCTACCTCCTCGCTGGGCTTGTCGATGCTATCGGCAGGCCCTGTGACCTCTTCGAACCGAACTCACCTCCTCCGGGGGTCAGAGGGGTTCTTCCGCAGAGGTCCACGGATTCGCCGACGCTTGTTACCGTGGGCCTCGTTCAACTCCCCAGCGAGGGCCATCCCGGGGGCCAGGGCCCCTTTTCTTGAAACATGGGTCCGACCGAACAGGCAAACCCAAAAGAACCCAAACATCCATTCCGGCCGCGTCGTGGGTGATGGTATGGCAGCTGAGGATCGGGACGAGGATCTGGGTGCCGCGCTCGAGGAACGCGTGAAACAGGCAGCGAGGAACCGCAAGGAGTGGGAGGCCCTCAGGAGGGCCTTCGCCACCAGCAAGAGCAAGCAGGCCGCCAACTACGAACGGATGAAGGACCTCGAGGCCCGGAAGGAGAGGCTGCACAAGGTCCGGGAGGAGACCCTCCTCGACCCCCAGCTCATCATGGAGGCCGTCACCAACATGGAGGCCGCGGGCTTCCGGGTCCGCAGGGCGATGGACGCCGAGGATGCGGTCAACATCGTCATCGAGGAGATGGGCGATGAGAGGTTGCTGGTCAAGAGCAAGACCAACGTCTCCAAGGAGGTGCATCTGGCCCACGAGATGGAGAAGAGGGGCTTCGAGGTGATCGAGACGGACCTGGGCGACCGCATCATCCAGATAGCCGGTCTGCCGGGAGCCCATCCCACCGGGCCGGCCGCCCACCTGGACCGTTACGATATCGCCAAGATCCTCTCCGAGTACGCCGGCCGGGAGCTGGAACCCGACCCGCGGAAGCTCACCGACTTCGTCCTAGAGGACCTCAACGACAGGATAGAGAGGGCCAGGGTGGGCCTGACGGGCGCCAATTCAATCGGCGCCGAGGAGGGCGCGGTGCTCATCATCCACAACGAGGGCAACATCACCAAGGTGTCCATGAGACCCTGGAAGCACATCATCCTGACCGCCATCGACAAGGTGTACCCGAACCTGGACGAGGGGCTCAACGCCGCCCGCATCCAGACCTACTACGCCACCGGCGCGGTGCTCACCTCCTACATCAACATCATCGGCGGCCCATCGAAGACGGCCGACATCGAGAAGAAGCTCTTCGAGGGCATCCACGGACCCGAGGAGGTGGTCGTCGTCCTGCTTGACAACGGCAGGTCCTCCGCCGAGGGCGAGATGCTCGAGGTCTTCAAGTGCATAGGATGCGGGAACTGCCTGCTCCACTGCCCGGTCTACGACACCATCGCCATCAACTATGGCGACTACCCCAACCTGGGTGGCAGGGGGATCGGGATGCTGGCCGCCACGGAGGGCCTGGACGCGGCCGTGGACCACGGCCTGTACTTCTGCACCCAGTGCGAGATCTGCGAGGCGGAATGCCCCGCCTCGGTGAACACGCCCCAGGTGATCGCGTCCCTCAGGAAGAGGGCGGTGGCCGAGGGCAAGACCATCGAGCCCGCCCAGGCCATCCTGGACGTGGTGGAGGAGTACGGATCACCATACGGCGAGGACCTTCCGGACATGCCAGGCCCGCCCGGTACGGGCGAGACCGTGCTGTTCGTTGGCTGCGCCGAGAGGCGACGCCTGGAGGACAGCGACGTGCCCTCCGCCATGCGCATCCTCGACCGCCTGGACATGGACGGGACCTACGTGGACGAACGGTGCTGCCAGGCGCTGGTGGAACTGCTGGGAGGCAAGCGTGACGCGGACCTCATCAACCACAACAGGGATGCCATCCTGGCATCCGGGGCCAAGCGGGTCGTGACCCTGTGTCCCACCTGCGCACACATGCTCGAGGGTGACCTGGATGGCACCGGTATCGACGTGGTTCCCTTCGTGGAGGTGCTGGCCAACGCGGACCTCCCGGTGACCTACGACGGCGTGGTGACGTACCACGACCCCTGCGATCTTGGCCGCAAGTCCGGCAGGGGCGCCCTGGGCTTCGATGCGCCCAGGAGGGCCATCGAGGCGACGGGGGCCGAGCTCCGGGAGATGGAGCGGAGCCGCGAGGATTCCAAGTGCTGCGGGGGAGGCGGAGGTCTGCGGGCCACCTATCCTGCCCTGTCCGTGGCCATGGCGAAGCAGCGTATGGAGGAGATCAGGACCACCGAGGCGGAATGGTGCCTCACCGATTGCCCCAGCTGTGTCCACAACCTGCGCAACGCGTTGAAGAAGAAGGACAACTTCAAGGTGACCACCACCGTTCGATGGCTGGACGAGATGCTGGGCGGGGAGTAGGCCGGCGGGCCCCCCCGTCACCCCGTCACGTTTATTACCGTCCAGTGCTTTGGCCGCCCGATGGCCGTCCGCCCCCTCTACCTGGTCGCATTCATCCTCGTAGCGGTAGCAGCGGTCCTCGGCGCGTACGCATGGTACCTGATCAACCTGGAGCAGGAGCCAGACCCATTCTCGATGACGTTGCTGGTGTCCAGCTCCGATGCCAATGGAACCGATGAGAACCTTACCGATGTCGTCCTCTGGGTGGCTGTGGCCCAAGGTGAGCCCAAGCCGCCATGGTCCGAGGTCGATGTGATGTTGGAGTCCGCGCTGGGAAACGAGACGCTGTCGCCACCCAAACTGGAGATATCCGACCAGGACGAGAACGGTCGGGTCACCGAGGGTGACCTTCTGCGCCTCCATGGCCTCAAGCCCGTCGAGATGCAGGGAAGAGTGACCCTGTGGACCGACGGACGCGCCATCGGGATGGTGGAACTTTAATATGTCACCAAGAGCCATAATCGAGACCAGCATGGGCATGATAACCGCCGAGCTCTTCGCCGACGGTGCGCCCGGGACCGTTGAGAACTTCGTGAATCTCGCCAACGCCGGATTCTACAAGAACATGATCTTCCACAGGATCATCAAGAGCTTCGTGATCCAGACAGGGGACCCGACAGGCACCGGCCGGGGCGGGTCCGACAAGCAGATCAAGCTGGAGACCAACACCTCGCTGCTCCACGAGGCGGGAGCCCTGGGGATGGCAAGGGGGAACGACCCCAACAGCGCGTCCTCCCAGTTCTACATCTGCGACTCGTCGGTCCACGGCCTGGACAACAACTACGCCGTGTTCGGCAAGGTCACCGAGGGCATGGACGTCGTGCACGCGATAGCCTCGGTGCCGACGGGAGCCGGCGACCGACCCGTCGACCCCCCGAAGCTGCTATCGGTCTCCATCCAGTAGATGACCGTCAACCGCCAAGCACCTGGACGTTCAACCTCCGGGAACGGGGACCGTCCAGCTCGACGAAAAGCACCGACTGCCAGGTACCCAGCGCCAGCCGTCCCTCGGTGACGGGAACGGACACCGAGGCGCCCATCATGATGCCCCGCAGGTGAGCGTGAGCATTGCCATCCGTGCCGTCGTGACGGTACCCGGCCCCATCGGGCGCCATCCTGGCAGCCCAGTCCAGGAGGTCCTGCATCAGCCTGCCCTCCCGCTCGTTGATCACCACCGCGGTGGTGGTGTGCGAGGTCTGCACCACGGCCACTCCCTCGTGGACACCGGAGGTCCGCACGGCCCCCTCCACCAGGCCCGTGACGTCGACCACCTCGGTCAGTTCCCTCGTCTCCACGGGAAAGGTCTCCATCCTCCTCGCCTCGTCCATCCAATGAACGGAAGAGGGGATAAAGATGGCGTCGGGGACCTTCC
>JAUVEQ010000174.1 GCA_030594725.1 Methanobacteriota archaeon | reverse complement strand
GAGGCGGTCTTGGTCCTCTCCATCATCTTGAAGAGCTTGAAGGGGTTCTCCTCGGTGAACACCAGGCCCACCTGGCCCTCTGCGGCCTCCTTGAGGCCGTCGATGCCGGGGCGGGACTCCGCCGCCTTGTCCAGGGCCATGTCGATGAGGGTACGCTTGGTGACCAGCAGACCGACGCGCCCCCTCAGGCGGCCGCGCATCTTCGACAATTGCTTTGCGGGGATGCCTTGGATGTTCACGATCCCGACCACGGGGCTGGAGGTCATTGCGTCGGTGAGCTCCTCGACCCGGTCGATCTTCCACTGGGTTACATGGGCCATCTCATCACCTCCTAGTTGATCCTCACAGAGGGTCCCATGGTGGTCTTGACGTACACCGGCCCGATGTTCCCCGGTCCGCGGGGCATCTTGGATTCTATCCGTCGCATGATCTCTATGATGTTGGTGGAGATGTCCTCGGGGGACATCTTGGAGGTTCCCACGGGGATGTGTACCGTGGTCTTGTCACGGGTGCGCACGCGAACGGTGTTCTTCAGGTTGGCCACGATCCCAGAGGGGTCCGTGCCAGGGGGCAGGGGCCTGGGCATCTTGCCCGGTGGGCCCAGGAAGACGCCCAGCCTCTTGCCGATGGTGGGCATGAGGGGCGCCTCCGCCACGAAGAAGTCCACGCTGCGCACCAATTTGCGTGCGCCGCGGCGGTCGTCCGCGATGGTCTCGATCTCGTCGGGCTGGATGACCACGTCGGCCACGCCCTTGGCCTTGAGCACCATCTCACCGGAGCCGATGACCGCGATGCGGGTATCCTTGCCACGGCCCTTGGGGAGAATGATCTCCTCGCTGATCCGGTTGGCAGGGACGGACATGTCGAGGTCCCGTAGATTCACGGCTAGTTCTATCGTCTCCGAGAACTTGCGTGGAGGCGCACTCTCCATGGCCTCCTTCACCTTTTCCGTTACTTGTTTGTTGTCCATCCACGACACCTCGGTAGTGCATACGGGGCCCGGGGGGTCCCTCCTACGCGTTGGATGTTGGCTAGTCGCCTAGGGCGTCGTCATATGCGCCCGCTATAATAAGCCTTTGGGCCTCCTTGGGGGGCTTGCCATCGACGTAGATCCCCATCGAGACGCACGAGCCCGTGACCTCCAAGGCCTTGTTCTTGGTGGTGGCACCCAGGAGGCTGTCCCCCTTCATCTCGCAGATCTTGACGAGCTGCTCGATGGTCATGTCGCCGGCCTTGTCGGTCCTGGGGTTGGATGCTCCCTTCTCCAGGCCCAGCTCGTCCTTGATGAGGGCGGAGATGGGTGGCGTGCCCACCTCGATCTCGTAGGACTTGTCCTCGGCTATGGTGATCTTCACGGGGACCTTCATTCCCTTGAAGGCCGCGGTCTTCTTGTTGATGTCACCGGCGATCTGCATGATGTTGACGCCCATCGGACCCAGGGTGGGGCCCAGGGGCGGACCGGGACTGGCCTCGCCGCCATCGATCAGTACCTCGACTATCTCGGGCATCTCACCTCATCTCCTTCTCGATGACGCGGACGTGGTCGCCGCGCACGGTGATAGGTATCGATATCATGGCCTCGAAGAGCTCGACGGTGATCTCCTCGCGGGCCTCGTCTATGTTCTGGACCCGGGCCTTCTCGCCCTTGAAGGGTCCGGCGATGAGCTCGACGATGTTGCCCTCCACGATGCCCGACACCAGGGGCTTGGGGGCCAGGAAGTGCTCGATCTCCTCCATGGAGATGTTGCCCGCCTCGCCCCGGACGATGCCGCGGACCTTCTTGACGCCCTTGAGCAGCTCCTGCAGGGCGTCGGGGTTGGTGGCCTCGATGAATATGTAGCCGCGCATGGGCTGGGGGCAAAGGATGGCGAAGAGCTCGGCGCCCTTCCGGATGGTCTTGTTCTCAATGGCGTCGGCCACGATGCGCTCGTGCCCGATGGAGGTCTTGACGGCGTAGATGGTGTTCTCGTACACCGGCTCGTTGGGGTCGAAGACGATCTCGTCGGTAGTGTCCTCCACCTTGCCGTCGGCATCCCGCTCGGGTACGGCCTCCAGGGTGTCAGGGGTCTCCTCGGCGGCCTCTGGATTGAGGTCATCGAGGCTCGGTTCCTTCCCTTCAGGCCCTTTGTCGTCTTCTGGGCTCATGGTAAACTACCTCAACCATCCATATTATATGAGTTTTCCGGAACCCCGCATGGCCCTACAACAGGTGGATGAGGTCCACAAGGTAGGTGTCAACGAGGTCGAGCATTCCCGTCCACAACTTGTATATGGCGAAGCCCAGGGCCCCGATGAGGAGCATGCCGACGAAGGTGACCTGGAGGGTCTTGATGAACTCGTCGTGAGTGGGCTTCACCGACATCTTCAGGACACGGCTGTACTTGTTGGATCGCAGCCGCTCGGTAACTCCCTTCTCCATGCGGTCCTGTACTTCCCAGGTGCGTTCAAGGATGTCCATATGGCTCATACCTCGGAGGGTACCCGCGGGGATGCCTTCATCGGACGAAGTCCACGTCCAGGTGCTCCGGTCTGCCGCCGCGACGGCCCGCCGGGCCCAGGATCTGCTTGGACCTCACTCCGACGATGACCAGCATCACGCGGATGGTCCTCTCAAGGGCTGGGTCAATGGCGGCCCCCCATATAATCCTTGCGTTGGCGTTAATACGGCTGTGGACCTCCTCGACGACCTTCTGCGCGTCGGTCACCGTCATGTCCGGTCCGCCGGTGACGTTCACAAGGGCGCCACTGGCGTCGCTGATATCCACGTCCAACAGGGGCGAGTTGATGGCCATGTTGATGGCCTCGGTGGCGCGGTCCTCGTCGGAGGCCTCGCCCAGGCCGATCATGGCCACGCCGCCGGAGCGCATGATGGTGCGGATGTCGTTGAAGTCCAGGTTGACCAGGCCAGGTTTGGTGATGATCTCGGTGAGACCCTTGATGGAGCGCATCAGGACCTCATCGGCCATCTTGAAGGCCTGGTTGAGTGGAAGTCGGGGGTTGATAGTGAGCAGCTTGTCGTTGGGGATGACGATGGCGGTGTCCACCAGGTGGCGGATCTTCTCCAGCCCGTACTCGGCATTCTCCATCCTGACGAGACCCTCCGAGGCGAAGGGCAGGGTCACGATGGCCACCGTGAGGGCGCCCAGGTCCTTGGCGATCTTGGCGAAGACGGATATCGCACCGGTGCCGGTGCCGCCGCCCAGGCCGCAGGTGAGGAACACTATGTCGGCGCCCGACATGTGGGCCTTGATCTCGTCCTGCACCTCCTTGGCTGCTTCCTCGCCGATCTGGGGGAGCGCACCCGCGCCCAGTCCCTTGGTCAGACGTCTGCCTAGCAGGATCTTCCTGGGGGAATGGATGGTCAGGAGGTGTTGGGCGTCCGTGTTGGCCGCGAACATCTCCGCGCCCGCAACGCCCTCCTCGACCATGCGGTTGATGGTATTGCAACCGGCACCTCCGATGCCGACGATCTTGATGTTCGTGCGCAGGGATTCAAGGACCTTCTCCAGCTCTGCGTCGTCTGCTCCCGGTCCCGAATATCCCGACGAGGCTGGTGGTTCCTCGATGGGACTGCGCGATAAAACCTCCCTAACGATGGTCTTGATGTGGCTCCCTCCTCATAGATGGCATTCTGTTTAATAGGAACAAGCCACTATATCGCTTCGGCGAATTTATAGATTTGGGTATCAAACCCATGCGGCGAGCTCGCTCTGGCCTCGCCCTGCTAGGCGAGTCGAATCGGGGGCGGTGGAACGGTGTTCCTCTAACGGATGAAGTCCAGTCCGATATCGTTGTCGGAGGAGCCGTAGCCGCTATCCGCCCGCTTCTGTACCTGCTTGTACCTTGGCACCGTAGCACCCCCCGCTGGGGTGCCGTGCTCCAGGTGCTCCTCGAGGAGGCGGGACTTGACGCCGGTGATGACGAGCATCACCCGAAGTTCGTGCTCGAGGGTCGGGTCCACCGAGGCGCCCCATATGATACGGGCGCCGGGATTGATGTGCTCGGAGGTGATCATGACGACCTTCTCCGCGTCGGAGACGGACATGTCGGAGCCGCCCACCACGCTGATCAGCGCGCCGGTCGCGCCCGCGGTGTCCACGTCCAGCAACGGGGAGTTCAGGGCTGCCTCCACGGCGGTCTTGGCCTTGTCCTCGGGATCGTCGGACACCCCGATGCCGACCATCGCCAGGCCGCCGGAGCCCATGATGGTCTTGAGGTCGTTGAAGTCAAGGTTGACCAGGCCGGGTTTGGTGATGATCTCGGTGATGCCCTTGATGGAACGCATCAACACCTCGTCGGCAACCTTGAAGGCCTTGTCCAGGGGCAGCTTGGGAGCTATCTCCAGCAGCTTGTCGTTGGGCACAAGTAGGACGGTGTCGGCGAACTTGGTGAGCAGGTTGAGGCCCCACTCGGCGTTGTCGGTGCGGTTGCGGCCCTCCACCGAGAACGGCATGGTGACCACGGCCAGCACCAGGGCGCCCGCGTCCCGTGCCAGCTTGGCCACGAAGGATGCGGCACCGGTGCCGGTACCGCCTCCAAGACCGCAGGTGACGAAGACGATGTCTGCCCCGGAGATGTGCTTGCGCAGCTCGTCCTCGGCCTCCTTGGCGGCCTCCTCCCCGATGTGGGGCTCGGCGCCGGCGCCCAGGCCCCTGGTGCATCGACGCCCGATGAGTATCTTGTGGGGGGCGTGAACGTTGAGCAGATGGGCGGCATCGGTGTTCAGGGCGTACAGGTCGGCACCCGAGATGCCGCCCTCGACCAACCGGTTGACGGTGTTGGAACCACCGCCGCCACATCCGAAGATCTTTATGTTGACCCGCAGCGACTCCAGTATCTTCTCCAGTTCCATGTCATCGGGGGAAATGGAGGGGTCCGTGGGATACTCCACGGAGTTCTTGAGCCGCTCTTCCTCCTGCGCTCTGTCTAAAGCATCGCTTATAATCGATTTCAAGTGCATCACCACTGCGCTTACGCGCCCATCGACTGATTTTGGCAAGGCCGTACGCGAATATTAACCCTTCGGTGACGATACTGAGAAGCTGGACCTCCTGGCTAGTACGACTTGCGGCGTGTTCCGGATGTCGCCTCCTCGACACGGCCCTTTGGGCCGTGGTCATGTGGGCACATGGACGGAGAAAGGGGTCGATTCTCGGCATAAAACCAGGGTAGCCAGTAGAGATTATCTCTGCTGAGAAACCAAAAGTCACCTATTTATAGAGCTTGGCTAATGCTATGAAAAGAAGTCTGGGGGCTCCCGTCAGGGGGTCCTCTGTAAGAGTTCCGGGAGCACTCTTGGGTGTGAGGTCATGAAAAAAGGTAATGTCGTAGGTAAGAAATCGAGGGGCATCTTCAGGTCTGTCAGTATCGGTAGTCTCACCGTATCTGTGGCCCTTATAATGGTCCTGTCAGTGCTCATGCCCACCGTGGGGGCCGCTCCTGCCCCCGACCTGTCCATCGATCCGATGGACGTGACCGTCGGACCCGATCCCCTGGTGGAGGGCGTGCCCGCCACCGTGAACTTCCTGGTCTACAACATCGGAGAGCAGAACGCCTTCGGGTTCAACATGTCCCTCTACGACCACGGTGTGATCGTGGCGGACAAGTACCTCGTGACGATGTCGATCGGTGAGTTCGAGAATGTCACCCTCGACTGGACGCCCCAGGTGCCTGGCTCCTACGACCTCACCCTCCGCGCCTGGTACGGCCCGAGTTCGGCCAAGCAGGACATGGACTGGAGCAACAACAACGTCTCCATCCCGGTCGTCGTGGACTCCCGGCCCGACGCGTACATCTACTCCGGCGACATCACCTTCACCGCCCCCGACCCAGGCTACGTGATCGATGGCGACGACGTGACCATCAGGGCGGTAGTCCACAACTCCGGCACCGCCGATGTCGCTGCATGCAACGTATCCATCTGGGAGGGTCGCGTTGGCGGCGGCGAGCTGATAGCCACCTTGACGGACATCACCATCCCCGGCCAGGGCCAGACCACCGTTCCAGTGGTCTGGAACACCACCGGTTTCTCCGGAAGGAGGACCATGTACGTCTACGTTTGGGGCGTTGAGCCCACGGAGACCGAGCTCTACAACAACATGGCATCCATCACCATCAAGGTCCACACCCGCGAGGACCGTGTGTTCGACGGTGGGGATGAGGACATAACCTCCGATTTCAAGATACAGTTCTTCATCACCGTGAAGAGCTCCACCACGCTCACCATCACCGAGACCGGGAATGCCACCGTCTTTCAGGACTTCGACGAGCAGTACGACATCGAGCTGTTGGAGAGTGGCAAGCTGGTCATCGTGGGTGGGATGCTCAACTCCGCGCTCAACTACACCATCCGGATGATGGGCCAGTCCGAGCTTGAACTCATCGGGGCAGTGTCCAACGTCAGGATAATCGCCACTGGCGAATGCCAC
>JAUVEQ010000103.1 GCA_030594725.1 Methanobacteriota archaeon | reverse complement strand
GCGGAACCTCATAAGGTGGAACGATGGCCTCCGCTACGTCATCGACGACCCCCTGCCCGTGCCACCGATATTCGACGCCCTCCAGGAGTGGGGCTCGGTGGAGGACGTGGAGATGTGGCAGACCTTCAACATGGGCATCGGCTTCGTCCTCGCGGTATCCCCCGGAGAGGTCGATGACGCACTGTCCGTCCTCGGCCATCACCACGAATGCAAGGTTGTGGGTCGCATCGAGGAGGGCAAGGGAGCGGTCCACGAGGGCCTGGGCATCGAGTACACCGAGTATTGATCAGTGGTGCAAAGGTAATAATGCGACCGGGCCGATATCAGTGTCCAGCTGGTAATCTTGTCACGTGATCCGAACAGACCGGTCGAGGCGATGCACTACGAGAGCCTAGCAGATGGCCAGGTCATCTGTCACCTCTGCGCCCACGGCTGCAGGGTCCGTGACGGCGGGCGGGGCATCTGCGGAGTTCGCGAGAACCATGGTGGCACCCTGTACTCCCTCATCGCTGGCAGGATGTCCTCGATGAACGCCGACCCCATCGAGAAGAAGCCCCTGTACCACTTCCACCCCTCCACCATGGCGCTGAGCTTCGGCACGGTGGGATGCAACTTCTCCTGCGCCCACTGCCAGAACTACTCGATAAGCCAGACCGACCCTGATAAGTTCAACCTGCGGCCCCTGGATACGGCTGATGTTCCCCGTCTCACGAGGAGCATGGGATGCCAGGGCGTGTCCTGGACCTACAACGAACCGAGCATATGGTACGAGACCACCCTGGAGGGCTCGAGGGCGGCCGTTGCCGACGGGCTGTACACCTGCTACGTGACCAACGGTTACATCCAGGAGGCCCCCTTGCGGGAGATCTCACCGGTGCTGGGTGCGATGAACGTGGACGTGAAGGCCTTCAGGGAGGAGTTCTACAAGGATGTCTGCAAGGCCAAGCTCCAGCCCGTGCTGGACACCTGCCAGCTGGCCCACGAGCTCGGCATCTTCCTGGAACTGACCTACCTTGTGATCCCCGAGCTCAACGATTCGGATGACGAGTTCGCGGAGTTCGCCGCCTGGGTACGGGACTCCCTCGACACCTCGGTGCCGGTCCACTTCTCCAGGTTCCATCCCGACTTCCACATGGTTGACCGGGGCCGGACCCCCAGGGAGACGATGCGCCGGGCGGTGGCGGCGGCCAGGAAGGCTGGTCTCGACAATGTCTACGTGGGTAACATATCGCAACCCGAGGACGAGTCCACCAAGTGCGCAGGTTGCGGGGCGGTCCTAGTGGACAGGGCAGGTTTCCACTCGAGGGTCCTGTTCGGAGCCGATGCACAATGTACCAAGTGTGGAAGGCCCGTTCCCTTCGTCCTGTGATGGCCAGTCGATCGTTGGGAAGTGACAGGACAATCCCAAAAGGTTTATCTGGAACTGTTAACATTGACCTTAGAGGTTAGCGTATGGTCAATGAGGGTAGCCTATTCGGGATAGTTAAGGATGGGTTGATGAAGTGGCTCAAGACCCGTCACGCAATGTTCTCGATCGTAGGCACCTTCGGCCTCATGGTAGCTCTTGCCATGCTCTTCTCGTACCAGGCCGGGGCCTTCCCGGCCCAGGACCCGTACAACGTGGATCCGGCTGTGAACGGCGGGACTGGTCCATCCAACACCGAGTACCTCACCGAGACGCAATCGGGTCGGGTGAACGAGGGTCAATCGATGGACGAGACCTTCGACCTTGTGGGCGATGTCATATGGGTCATGGAAGTGGCCTTGTCCTTCACCGACGAGGCCCCTGACCGGGCCCAACGGTTCACCAACGAGCCGGACACCTTCGAGGTCACGGTCCTGTTCCCCGATGGCGAGTCAGAGACCAAGTCCGCCTCGGGAACGAACACCAATCCGGGCACCATCCTCTTCAATTACAACTGGACGGGCGATGGTGGCATCGATTGGACCGAGGACGGTGGCAACGCCGTGGTGGTCACCGTGACGTGCACCGAGGCCGGGAACCAGCACCCCCTCTTCAACCCCTTCGGCTTCAGGGAGGTCGAGGACACGGGGAACGACTACACGCTCTCCGTGTACTACGGGTTCACCAATTACGACTGAAGGGTCCGTGCCGGGTAGGTAACATCCTTGACAGGGCAGCGGTCAGCCTGACCCGTTCAGGTCCTTCCCCTACCTTCTCCGTGCCGGCTCTCAATCGACTGGGATGAGCTGAGCATGTCCTCCATGCGGTCCCGGGAGTACGCCACCCTCTCCACCTCCACACGCTGGGGGATGACGGTCCTGACGAAGACCAGGATGATCGCCGAGAGGCAGAAGACCACGGCGGCAGCCAGTGCCATGCCGAACACCGAGTTCAGCTCCACGGACCTGCCGAGGCTGGCATCGGAGCCCTGGGCGAACACCCAGGGAACCCCCACGATCACAATGGCGGTGACCAGGGCGATGAGGGCGACGAGCCCGATGCCATATATCTGGAAATGGTCGACCACGCTTGAGATGCGAAAGGCGGTAAGCCGCTGACGGGTCACGTAGGCTCCCAGCTCCACGAAGCGCATCACGGCGTGAAGGTGCTCTATGGCAAGGAGCAGTGATAGTCCGAAGGCGAATGCCAGTGCAAGCTCCAGCGGTGGAATGGTGTCCAGGGACACACCGGGCGAGCCCGCCGCGGCGGCGGCCACCATGAGAATGGGAGCGGCCACGATGGACGGTCGCCTCAGGCCCGGGGAGAAAAGCCCCGTGACACCGACGGCGATACCGGCTGCCGCGAGGGCGACCGCGACGAGAGTGCGGGTGTCGAAGGCCGTGTCGGTCAGAAGGATGATGGGAAGTATCGCCGAAAGGCCCGCCACGACGAAGAGCAGGGCACCAACCAACTTCAACCTCCGGATCTCTGGGAACGCGGCCTCCACATCCACCTGGATGGTGTCCGGTTCGTCCATCATCGGCACCGGAGGTGGTGATGGCTCGACCTGGTCCATACCCTGATCGGGAGCTTCTGGCTGGTCGGTGAGGTTGTTCCCTGTCAAGATGGATCACCCATTGACGGCTGGCTGATGGGTACTTACCCGTTGGTGATGTAGGAAAAGAAAGGAAAAAATAGGGGGCCCGGGACGGGTCGATCCCGCCCCGAGATATATGCCTTACCAGCTTGGTTCAGACGTGTTCGCCACCAGCGGTGGCTCCGGGCATCTCCTGTCCCTCGAGGTCCAGGACCTGACCGCTGGCCAGCATCTCCTGGAGCTTCTCGCGGGAGTACTCCACCTTCTCGACCTGGGCCACACCCTCGGAAAAGGAGTACCATACCGTGAGGACCAACGCGAACAGGGTGAAGATGATTGCGGCGGCAAGGGCGATCCCGTATACCGACCAAAGTTCGGCAGAGTCGCCAAGGCCACCACCATCACCGTCCAACAGGAACACGGCGGCCAGCACGATCACGATACCAGGGGTGTAGGTGGCTAGTCCGAAGAGCACGCCAGGTCCCATGTTTCCCTGGGTCAACAGATAGATCGTCCCAACAGAACCCACGAATATGAGCATTCCTCCCACGGCGATGAGCGCCCAGAACGGATTGCCCATGAGTGGCACCAGTCCGATCACGCCCAAGGTCACTGCGAGGATGATCCCCAGCATGAGGAAGCCCCAAGCGAGGAAGTGCTTGACCACTCCGCTCAGGTTGAAGTTGGTAAGCCTCCTCTTGATGGCCATCTCGCCGACCTCCACGAACCTGGATAGGGCGTGAAGGTACTCGATGGCGAGGAACCACGTGGCGGCGAACGCCAAGCCAAGGATTATGTCCATCGTGTCGAGGGACCCGATGGTGGAAGTGAGGGGCCTAGCTGCCACCGCTGCGACGAGCAGTACGGGGGCCACGAGTAGCATCCATTTCCTCATGGAACGAACGAAGAAGCCGAGTATACCACACACCATGCCGACGATACCGAGGATCAGGGATGGGAGCACGTCGATGAACTCCGCGCCATCCAAGAACGGCGGAAGGAAGGCAAGGATCCCCGCCAGGGCGAAGAAGAGCGAACCCAGGACCTTCACCATGAAGATCTCGGAGAACACGGTCTCCACATCGACGGTGACCTTAGCGTCCAGCTCATCCTGGTCCATGACCAGCGAAGGTGCCTCGAACCCTCCGACGGTATCCCCTGTTGGGGGGGCCTGTGGGGGTTGGGCCGGAGGCTTCGCAGCCGGCGCAGGTGGCGCCTTCGGGGGTGGGGTAGGTGGTGCCGGGGGTTTCTGTCCGGTCATCACCAATCACCTCCTCGATGGTCGAACTGGGTTTGACCGATCGATTGTGCGGCGCTCATCAGGATCGCGAGCAACGGGACCTTGGGGTCCCACTCGACGACGCTGGCTCCGTATCCGCGCAGGTCCTGGATGAGGACGTCCCTCTCCAGGCGCAGGACCTCGTACTCCAAGCTCCTCTCCACACCCGCCTCCAGACGCTTGCGTGCCATCAGCTCGAACTCGATGGAGCTTGGGGTGAGCATGACCACATCGAACTCCAGGGTTCGGAGCTCGGATACGGCCTCCACCACGGATGGGTCACCATCGAGGTTCGTGATGATGATCACAGGGCTGCGTCGGGGCATGTAGGGTGACGACACCTCGATCACACCCTTGAACGGCAGGTCGCCAGCAGGCTCTGCGCCCGCCAGTGCCGTCAGGATCTCGAATAGCTGCTTCGAGCCCTGGGAGGGCTTGATCGAGAGAAGCTTGTCCGAGTAGACGATGAGGGCGACGGAATCACGGCGCTTGATGAAGAAGCTGGTGAGTGTCGCCGCTGCACGGCTGCCGTAGATGAGGGCGTTGTGACCGATGGTTCCCGTTCCTGATGTGGCACGGGCGTCCAGCATTATCACGATGTCCGAGACCGCCTCGCGCTCCTTCTCGTTGACCAGAAGCTCCCCGGTCCTGGCGAACGCCTTCCAGTTGATGTTCTTGAAGGGATCGCCGGGAACGTAGTTGCGGATGAGGAAGAACTCCGAACCGGGGCCAGGCTGCTTGACCTTTGAGGCTCCGGGGAACAGCTTCGGTGTCCGCGACTTGATGGGCAGGTCCTTGATGTCGTACACGAGAGGGAACACGGTGACGTTATCAACCAGATCGAGCTCCAGCTCCTTGTAGAAGACGTTGAACACATCCTGTGCACGGAGCGAAACGGGTCCGAACTCGAAGATCCCGCGGATGGGCGCCTTGATCTTGTACTTCATCCTCAGGCTCTCGTTCGGCTTGAGGTCGATGATCAGGTAGTTGGTGCCCTCCTCGATCTGGATCTGCTGTGGTAGCTTGTCCCGTATCTCGAGGAAACCAGTTCTACCACCCTTGTTTACAAGGGCCAGGTCCACCGTGATAACACCGTCCTCGAAGATCTTCTCCGAGGACAACTGTCGCATGCTGGCTATCTTCCCTAGACGGGAGAAGAACTGGGTGACCAAGATAGTGGCGAGGAGCATTACGCCCAGCACCATAAGAGCCGTACTTCGGACCACTAGGGCCACGAACACCAGGGTTACCCCTAGGCTGAGGTACAGCCAACCTTTCTTGGTCCACATGTTCTACACCGCGGGCACAGGCACTTCGGCAAGGATCTTGTTCAGGATATCTTGGGCCAGGACACCGCGGATGCGGGGCTCGGGCTTCAAGATCAGCCTGTGATGCAGTCCAGCGTGCGCGATGGCCTTGATGTCGTCCGGAATGATGTAGTCGCGGCCGAAGATCACCGCACGAGAGCGGGAGAGCTTGAAGAGGGCCAGCGAGCCACGGGGGGACGCTCCGACCAGCACACGGGGGTCCTCACGGGTCCGGGTCACGATCTCGACCATGTAGGTCATGATCGCCGGGTCCACGTGGACCTTCTCGATTATCGTCTGCATCTGGATGATCTTCTCGGGCGAGCACACGACCTCGACGTCGACCTCGTCCTTCCGCCGCAGCTCACGACGGATGAGGATCTCCTTCTCATCAGCACGATTCGGGTAACCGACGGACATCTTCATCATGAACCTGTCGATCTGGGCCTCGGGCAGGGGATAGGTTCCCTCCTGCTCGATGGGATTCTGGGTCGCAAGCACGATGAATGGGCGTGGCAACCTGTGCGTAACACCCTCGATCGACACCTGGCGCTCCTGCATTGCCTCGAGAAGTGCTGCCTGGGTCTTCGGGGGCGCACGGTTGATCTCGTCGGCGAGGAGGATGTTGGTGAAGATCGGGCCAGGCCTGAACTTGAACTCGTTGTCCTTCTCGTCGTAGATGTACGTCCCAGTGATGTCCGTAGGCAGTAGATCTGGAGTGAACTGGATGCGCTTGAAAGTGCAACCCAGACAGTCCGCGAAGGTCATTGCCATCAAGGTCTTTGCAAGGCCGGGGAAGTCCTCGAAGAGGATGTGCCCGTTCGCTAGTATTCCGATGGCTACCTTGGTCATCACCTCATGCTTCCCGATGATGGCCTTGGAGACCTCACCGAGAATGGCCTTGACCGAGTTTGCCACGAAGGATATCTCCTCCGGCGTAGCGCCGCCTGCCTTGGGGGCGGGTCGGGGTGCAGCCGCTGGGGCTGGCTTCGCCGGCGGAGCGCCTGCGGGTTTCTGGGGTGCCGGAGCACCGCCTCCACCAGCAGCAGGCCCTTCGTCCTGCAATTTCGCTCTCTTATCCATTTTTCCCCACTTCCTTTGTTTATGTTGGATTCTCTTTGCTGTTGGTTATCGTGAAATGATTACATCAGTCGGCGCCCCACTCCTTGATGCGCTGGATGACGACGCGCAGCTCCTGTTGGGTCCAGCTCTGGCTGGGATTGAGGGCCAGCTCCATCAGGTCCTTGTCCTTGATCATGGCACGTATCTGGTCAGGTTGAAGCGCTGCCATCTCCTCGGCGGAGTAGCTGTACATCATCCTCACCTTGAGCATCAGGGCTGTCCGCGCCCGCTCTGTCTGCACGTTGAGCCGTTCGGGCGGATTGTGCCTCCGCGAAAAGGCGCTCACGTCGAACCTGTGGATCCAGCTCTCCTTGTCCTTGGAGCTGTACACCACGATGCCGAAGATCACGACCATCGAGACGATGGTCATTACAGTGGGCCAGAACCAGCTGGACATGACGGCCACCGTCTCCATGTTCTTGTACACGATCTCCTGGCTGGGGACGTGCTCGTGCCTGCTCTCGTCGAACAGGATAAGGCTATCCTTCTTGTCCATCACCCTATTGACGAGCTGGGTCATGAATATCTTGTTGTTCGGGTTGTGCTTGAGCATGTCGTCGGTCGCGATGTCCGCGTCGGCGATGAACACGATCCTTCCCTTGGACTCGTTGAAGCGCACCTCGATGATCACGGGGATGTTGCCCTTCTTGTCACCGATGTTGATGCGACCGTTCCCGTCCAGGTCGACGTAGGACTTCTCCGAGCCGTTGGCGATGTACTCCACGTTGGTGTTGTAAGTCGTCAGGCCCGTCGGGCCGTTCAACACCACGGAATGGGGCACCAGGCCCAGCTTGAAGTTGAAGATCGGGAACGAGATGTTCCTCACGGTGCGGGGACCGGTCATGTTGACGTCGTCCCACATGGGCTTGCCGTAGAAGAACACGCCGAACTTCTCGGACAGGGCGTTGGGGGAGCCGAAGTCGTCCATTATGATGGCCTTGCCACCGTCCTCCCGGACGAATTTCTCGATGATCTTGATCTCCTCTTGCCGGTACTCCCGGTCGACGCCGACGACCACATAGCAGGTCTGCTCTGGGTCCTTGATGCCCTTCAGCAGGACAGGGGAGGAGATGATGCTTCTGGTGTCGTACTCGGCTATGTTATCGGGGCTTTCCAGCGCCTCAACGAAGATGGACAGGTCGGTGGGACCCTCGCCATATGGATTGTAGTGCTGGACTTCGGGGTCATCCTTGATCAGGATGTACGCAGGAACCCCTATGGCAATAATGAGGAAGACTGCTATTGCGATTATTTTCTTCAACATGGTGCGTCCCTCAATCGTGTCTTTGCTCTTTTATCTTTTGGTCCAGTCGGTTCAGCGGTGCTCCCTCATTCCTTTGGTCCCTCTGGGGGCTTGGCCGCGGCTCCACCGCCGCCCTGTGGCGGCGTGGGTGGAGCGGACCTGCCGCTCTCGTCGGATACGATGATCTCGGGCTCGACCATGCCACCTGCCTCGCCGCGGCTGATCTGTGCGATCTGCTCGTCGGTCAGCAGGATCTTCTCGATGCTGCTCTGCACGCCCCGCAGCGCATCGATGGCCCGGTCCTTCTCGTTCTCACCGATCTCGTGCTCGGAGTATCGAGCCTCCTCGAGAACCGTCAGGAAGTCGTCCAGGCTATCCGCGTCGATGGGCAGCGCATCACGGACCGCATCCTCGAACTCGCGGAAGGTCTCTGAGTCCCTCCTGAGCTGGCCATACGCACGCAGCGTGTGGGCCATCTCGCGGTATGCGCGGAAGATCGTCGCAGAGTACACGTTGCCCGCGACCAGCCTGTCGGCCGCCCTGCGGATGATCCTCTGCATCTTCTTGAGCTGTCTGCGCCTGCGGTAGTAGACGCTGCTCCAGACGATACCCACGGCACCCACTATCAGCACGCCGCCTATGATGGCATAGACGTACCACGGGAGGGGCTCGGTCGGCACCTCCTTTATGTCGTAGGTGACGTTGTAATAGGTCTCTACGGGAAGTATGATCAGGTCACCGGTCTTCAAGAAGGTGTCCAACTCGAGACCGTCATACTCGGCTATGAACGTCTTGTTACCGATGGTATTTACCTTGAAGGTCCAG
>JAUVEQ010000213.1 GCA_030594725.1 Methanobacteriota archaeon | reverse complement strand
AGCCGGAGCCCGAGACCCCCTGTGAAGGTGATGATCAGGGGTATCCCGTAGGCCTGGAAGAGGAGCGTCGTCTCCTCTTGGAAGTAGACGCCGGCCATGATGGGCAGGACGTAGGCGAAGGACATGCCCATGAGGACCAGGCCCAGCCCGTCCGCGATGACCCTAAACCTCATAAGTCCCACCCGATCGATCGCCTTGAAATCCGCAGTCGCGGACACCCGCCAGCGGACCGCCAGAGGGGGTCCGTGGGGTTGGATGAGCGATGCGAATGCGTCCATATATACATTCCGAGCGGGCTTCCAAAGGAGGGAATCGCCCATTCCAAAACCCTATTTAGACCCCGCGGCGTTCGGGGTCCTGATGACCCCTGGCGACGTCCTCGACGTGGTGGTGGTGGGGGCGGGCCCCGCTGGCTCCCGTACCGCCCAGTTCCTGGCAGCTGCCGGCCTGGATGTCGCCGTGCTCGAGGAGCACCGGGAGGTGGGCCGGCCAGTGGCCTGCGCCGGTCTACTATCGAACCGTGTGTTCCAATGCCTGGGAGAGGAGATCGCCGTCCTGAACCGGGCCAGCGGAGCCCGCATCCATGCCCCGTCCGGCCATGTGCTGGACATCGACGCTGGCCGACCCATGGCCGTCATAGTGGACCGGGCCATGTTCGACCAGGCCCTGGCCAGGAAGGCGGTGGACGGGGGCGCCATCATAGGGATGGAGCGACGGGTGATGGACGTTCGGGCCAAGGCCTCCGGCTGCGTGCTGCAGGTCCGGGACATGGCATCAGCGGGGACCGCCCGTGAGGAGGTCCGCTCCCGGGTGGTGGTCGGCGCGGACGGCCCCTCCTCGATCGTGCGCGGGTCCCTGGGCATCCAGCGGCCGAGACGCAAGCTCACTGGCTTCCAGATCGCGTTCGCATCCTCCCAGTCCATAGACACCGATTCCGTCGACCTGTACGCAGGCCATGATATCGCTCCCGGCTTCTTCGCATGGGTGGTCCCACACGGTCCCCACAGCGGCCTGGTCGGCCTGGCCCAGGAGCCCGGAGGGATGTCCCCCAAGGACAGGCTCGAACGGTTCATGAAGGGCCCGACCTTCCGTGACAGCTTCCCCGACGTCCAGACCGTTGCCACCTTCGCGGGCACCATCCCGATCGGCCCCCTGCACAGGCCGGTGACCGACGGTGCGGTCCTGGTGGGGGACGCCGCCGCCCAGGCGAAGGCTGTATCGGGGGGCGGGGTCTTCCCGGCCCTGGTGGCGGCCAAGCACGCCTCCGACGCCATAGTGGCCGTCCTGGAGAAGGGCGAACCCACCGCGCGGGCCCTCTCGGCCTATCCCAGGGCCTTCGACAAGGAGGTCGGGGCCGAGCTTCGGAAGGCGGCCCGCCTGCGCAGGTCGTTCCGGGCCATGTCCGACAAGATGGTGAACGACCTGATCGAGGCCCTGGACGACCCGGAGCTAATGGACCTCATCGTCTCCCAGGGGGACATCGAGTTCCCGTCGCGTCTCGTCAGGGCTCTCCTCCGCAAGTCCCCCCGGCTCGTCCGGCTCGCCGGTCCCCTCTTCAGGGGTCTCTTCTGAGCTCTCGTTGTCAATGGTCTCCGAGTCAAGATCATGGTCCGGGATGTCATCCTCCACGTTGCGGATGACCTTGACGAAAAAGGCCACACAGCCCACGAGGATACCGATCAGGCCGATGATGAAGATCATCAGACCCATGCCCGCACCAGGTCCAGACCCGAAGAGGGCCTCGAGGGGTCCCGTGGCATCCATCATGAACGGCTCGAACAAGTTGTCCGCCAGGGGGCCTGCCAGCATGACGGCGGGTCCCTCGCCCACCAGGGCGATGAAGAACCGGGCCGAGAACACCCTGCCCTGGAGGTCCGGGGGGACCTTGGATTGCCATATTGCCTGGCTTGCACTGAAGACAAGGGGGCCCAGGAGCAACATGATGAAGACACCAACGATCCACGAGGGTATCCACCCGTCCAATCCCAGGATGAGGAAGCCGATGTTGGACAGGATCAGTCCCACAATCAGACCCCTGATCTTGCGCTTGAAGCCCCCCCAGATGGAGACCACTGCGCCGCCCACGATACCGCCGATGCCTCCGAACATCATCACGGTGCCCAGGATGACCTCGTTGTTCCCTGTCTTTGTCAGGATCATCGGTTGCATCACGATCCATGCCATCATGCCGACGAAGTTGGATAGGAAGAAGACCAGGAGCAGACCCTTGAGCCCCTTCCGCTTCCGGTCCCCGATGTATCGGAAGCCGAAGGTGAGGTCGCTCCACCACGATGCCTGGGCCTCGGTCCCCTCCTTGGACCGCTTGGGCTCCGGTATGGGCACGATGAGGAGGGTCCCGATGGCCACGAAGAAGGTGATGATGTCCAGGACCAGGATGCCACCCAGCCCGATGTAGCTGAGGAGAAGCGCCGCCAGGATCGGTGCTAGCATCTGGGAGATGGACCAGCCCAGGGAGAGCATCCCGCTGGCACGACCGTAGTGCTTCTTTGGCACCAGCAGCGTGGTGGCCGCGGAGAAGGCCGGGAACTGGAAGGCCCGGAAGATGTCACCGAGCGCCACGAGGACAAGGATGTAGCCGAACTCCAGGTTGTCGGTCATGTAGAGGACCAGGATGCCGACCGTGGAGACGGCTGCTATCGCATCGGTTATGGCCATGATCCATTTGCGACTGTACCGGTCTATGATCACCCCGGCGATGGGAACCAGGATGATGGAGGGCCCGAAGGCGGCGAGGAAGAGGAGCGAGACGGACGTGACCTGGCCCGTCTCTTCGAATATCAACACCATGAGGGCGAAGAAGGTCATGCCCGAGCCGACCAGGGAAGCCACCTGGCCCGACCAGATGACGGTGTAGTTCCGCATCTCGCGAAGCACCTTCAGCTTCCCACGGAACCCCCCCTCATCGTCGCTCATGCTCACCACCCATATCCATGACTAAGGACTATGACGCCAACCCGAATGCGTGGTCCGATAAAAAGGGTGACGGTCGCCCTCAATCATCATCATCCGCGTCGTCGAGGGGCTCGTCGGCGACCTCCTGGTCGGCCCGGATGTCCTCCAGGCGCTGCCGCATGAGCCGCTTCCTCTGCTGGTACTTCCCGGACCAGTACTGGAGCCCCTTCTTGAGCCGGGGGTACTGGTCCCCGTGCTCCTCGGCCAGGTAGAACACCACGGCCAGGGTGCCAAGGAGGATGCACAGCACGATGAGGGTGGCCAGGGGCCAGAGGGGCACCGGGTCCTTCACCGAGAACGAGGAGTCGGGCACGATGCCCGCGGTACCCAGCTGGTAGTACAGGTTGGTGTAGTCGAAGCCCTCCCACTGGTCCCAGGTGAAGAAGCCGCGGGACTCCATGACGAAGGCCACCTCGTCGTACTCGAACTCGATGCGATGGCGCACGAAGTACGTGCCCTTGGGCGTGTCGTCCTCGGTGGCGATGTCCAACCGGATGGGCTTCGAAGAACCGGGGTCGATGCTCCCCAGGGACACCCGGTCGCCGGGCTCCCCGATGCCCTTGATCACCGGCACCGGGCCATCAAGGTCCTCGATGGGCTTGGCATCGTCGATGGTGGCCCACATGTAGAACTCCACGGTGACGAACACGTCGTTGATGGTCAGGTTGTACCGGTTGGAGACGGTGAAGTTGTAGGTCCCGCTCTCTCCGGGCCTGATGACGGGGGTGGTGAAGTTGCCGAAGTCGGGCACCTTGTTGGGCAGGCTGATGTACTCGAAGTGCTCGGGCACGACGGTGAAGCCCGCTTCGGACACGAGGTAGTGGGTGTCAACCGGGTCCTCGTCGTTCCGGACGCGTTCGATGTTGTCACCCCATTCCTGTTCGGTGAAATGACCCATGGACTTGGCATTCTCACTAACCGCGTTGAGGTCTAACATGACACGGATCCTGTAGTACCCTTGGACCGCATCCTCCGGTACCGTCACTTCTGGGAGGTGCATCTCGATAATGGTGTCATCCTTCCATGATTCATCGTGGGACTGCCAAGTGAGCGATTGAACGGTGTCGTTCATTTGTTCGTCAAAGTAGGTGAACAAGGGAAGTGGTGCGTCGAGCTCGTTGAGCTCCCGCTCCCGTCCGTACTCGCCCCATCGATAGATCTCAAGGAAGACCCTGAATTCCTTAAGGTCATCAGTCGTCTGATCGATCTCGAAGTTATTGAGTGAGACCTTAAGGACACCTAGCGCACCTACCGTCCCCACCTCGAAGGTCTCGTTATCGAACTCGACCACAGGGTGGGTGTCGTCATCGCCGTACAGGTCCGCCGGCACCCGGGGGTCGATGCCGCCATCGGAGAGGGTCCCGAGGGGAAGGAACGCCATGACGAGAAGGAGAATGGCGGTCACGATAGCAGGGACCCTCATCATGTCTTGGAAGGGCAATCGGCGGTCATAAAGGCTTGGGTATTCCACGTGGATGGTACCCCTGGAGGGGTGGTACCAGGGGCATTCCGGCAGCGCTGGGAAGGGTCCCTTTTCGGGGTAGCCAGGGTGGCCCTGGAGGGGGAAGTGATTCTCGCGTTCTGGTAATAATGGTGACAGAACCTTTATCTATATCGCTTGTCGTACTCCGGGGTGGTAGGCACAGCCAGTGCAGACTTCCTAATACACCGGGGTGTTGGATGCCGTCAACGAACAAGGCGATCCGGGAGGTATTGAACGAGCTTCGCAGCCTTGGCGAGGTCTCCAATGCCGCCGTGGTCTCGCGGAGCGGCATGGTCATCGACGGTGACGCCCCGGACCACATCCACATGGAGACCTTCGGTGCGATGATGGCCATCATGCTTGGCGCCGCCGAGACGGCCACAGCCGAATCCTCCGACCCCCTCAAGCACCTCCACGTGGAGCTTGTGGACTCCCTCCTCATCATCACGGGGGCCGGGCAGCGCATCCTTCTCGCCTGCTTCATCACCAAGAAGGAGGCCTTGGACCAGGTGCTGCCCTTCGTCGAAGAGGCCGCGATGCGCCTCAAGACCCTTGTTTGAGCCCACCCCGGGCTAGATAGACGGATCAGACCTATCGTTCATCCTGCACCTCGGGTGCCGACAGCCGACCGCTTCCTCGACGGTCCTACCAACGCCTACGCCTGATGGAGGCGATCAGGGCGACGGCCACAACGGCCAGGAGCACACCGGTGGCCCAGGCCCCAGGAGTGCTCTCGGTCTCGTACTTGGCCACGTCGGGGCTGGTGCCCGCGTTGTCCTCTCCAGCGCTGGGACCGCCGGCGTCGTTGCCGAAGGAGTCCTTGCCCCTGAAGTAGTAGGTGTGCTCACCCTTGACGAGCTTGCCTTCGTAGGTGAAGTCCTGTCCGTCGGTGGTGTCCGTGTCGTCGGGGTCGGGGGACATGAGGATGCTATCGCCGTCTATGACGACCCACACCTCCCCGTTGTCCCCGTCGGGATCGGTGAAGGTGACCTTGAACGTGAAGGTGGTCTTGGTGTTCCCCTTGATGGGGTCCAGGCCGCCAAGGCGCAGCGTGGGGGCCACGTTCTTGGAGAAGATGTCCAGCTCCACGGTGTC
>JAUVEQ010000351.1 GCA_030594725.1 Methanobacteriota archaeon | reverse complement strand
GCGTGGCAGTAGCGGTCCCGGTCCTTGAGGTACTTGCGCACCACCCGTTCGTTGGTGGAGGCGTCCTTACCTCCTACGATAAGGGCACCATCGGAGGAAAGGGTCCAGCGGAACCGCTCGAACCAGTGGTGCTTCTTGCGGGCCTTGGGCTTGCCCGGTCTGCTAGCCTCCTCCACCATGGCGACGCCCTCCTCCCGGGCCTTCTCGGCCGCCGCCTCTGCTCCGGCCAGCCGCTCGAGGGTCTCGTCCAGGGCCTCCTGTGCCCCGGCGGACTTCTCACGGCCACGCTTCGATTTGGTGTAGTAGAACTCTGCGTTCTCGGATACCTTCAGGTTGAACCGGAGCTTGACGCCCTCCGGCTCCGACTCCCCATCGGAGAGCGGAACGATGACGTATCCATCGTGGGTGTCGATCCTCGTCACCAGGTCCGTGTCGGCCACCCTCTTCTCCACCTCGGGCCAGCCCAGGGCGTCCTTGGCCTCCAGGAGGTCTCGCAGGATCGCCTCGCAATGCTGGGAGTTGGCCCAGATGAGGTCCCCGCGTCGTCTGTTGACCTCGATCTCCGCCTCGTAGGCCTCGGCGGCCCTCCGCTGCTGCTCCGCCTGGTGGCGTAGCCGCTCCACGGGACCCATGTACTCCTCGGAGACCTCGGCGGCCTCCACCTTGGCCAGGGCCTCGGCGAAGTAGGTGTCGACGGCCTCGTTGAAGGTCTCCATGGGCTCGAGGACGTCCCCCGCCACCTCGGGAAGCTCCATGGGCAGCACCGTGTGCACCTCGCCATCCCGCCGGAGGATGTGGGGTCTCGGGTCCTTCTCGGCCGTCACGAACATGGCTTTCATGTTCTCGAACAGCAGCCCCAGCTCCTCGTCGGAAAGGTCGGAGGCCGCCCTGGAAGGGTCCTCCTTGGATATCGCGAGCAGCCCCTCCGAGTACTCTCCACCCAGGCCGAGCCGCGCCGCCAGGGTGCGGACGATGTCCCGGTCGGACCCCCGTATCTCCTCGGTGAACTCCTGAAAGTCCATCTCCATGGGGTTCCCCCGGGTCGGTGGAGGCTTGAAGATGTGACCGGCCTTCACCTCCCGCGTTCCCCAGGCCTTGGAGGTCACGGGTCGCACGATCTCGTCACCGTGGACCAGGATGACGGTGCCGTTGCGGAACATCTCGCACACGAGCCTGTACTCCTCGCCCCTGCCGTGAAGGTGGATGACCATGATGCGGTCGAAGCCCAGCTGCTCCACCCCGACGATGCGGGCCTTCGCCAGGTGCTTCCGTAGCAGCATCGCGAAGGCCGAGGGCTTCTGGGGCATCTCCTTGTCCTTGGCCGTGAAGCAGAAGAAGCGGCCGATGTGTATGAGCAACTTCCTACGGGGATGGCCCCCGCCGGTGATGGTAAGGAGGATCTCGTCGTACGAAGGCTGGTAGGCCTTGTCGATGTAGCTGCCCACGAGCTGGTCTCGCATCTCGCCCACGAGTACGTGGATGTCCAGGCTGGAGAGGTCCTTTTTCACATTCCGGGCATGGGACCCCGCGATTATATACCTTGGTGGTGGGCCAACTGTACCATCCTGGGAGCTTCCCCACAACCCTTAAGTACATCTCCCTCCATCCCCGGATTCGTGCCGGTGTGGCTTAGCGGTATAGCGACACCTTGGTAAGGTGTAGGTCGTGGGTTCAATTCCCACCACCGGCTCCATTTCACCATCAACCAATGTTCCAGCAAACCATTGTATATGGGGAACGTCCATCTCTCCGAGGAACGAGTGATGGGAGAGGAATATCTGTGAGTGGGGACCGGGACCTGGGAATCCTTTTTTCTGAGACCTCGGAGGGCTGGACCCTCTGGGACTGGACCTTCTATGGTGTAGTGGCCGGTCTCTTCGTGGGAGTGTACATCCTTTGGGTCGTATGAAGGAGTTCCTGTGGAAGTACCGGTACGTCATCGGCTACGCGGTCGTTGCCCTATCAATAAGGCTCCTTTACGTCACCTTCGGCCAGACTGACACGTACGACTGGAACGCATACAGGCTTCCTATAGCCGAACAACTCAGCCAGGGTGAGATGCTCTATCGGGACATCCCGTACAACCACATGCCCATTTACCCCTACTACACTGGATTCGCCTACCTTCTCTTCGGCGACAGCTACGTCGCCCTCATGTTCCCCGCCATCCTCGGTGACGCCCTCATCGCCCCGCTGCTCTACGTCCTGACCAAGAACCACTGGATCGCCAGCCTTTACATCGTCAGTGCCGTCTCGATCCAGGAGTGCGGCAACGCCCACTGGGACGGCCTCACCACCCTCTTCCTGCTCCTTGCCATATCCTACGACGACGATCTCAGGTCCAGCATATTCACAGCAGTGGGCATCTGCCTCAAGCAGTTCCCGGCCGTCGCCCTGGTCAGGATCTTCCTGGGATGGAAGGAGGTCCGCAAGCTGGTGTACACCGCCCTCATCTCCCTGGCCATCGTTGGAGTGTTCCTCATATACTGCCCCCGGGAGTTCATCGGCGGCATCATGGGCCACCCGGTCTACGCCGGGCAGGGTTCGGCGGACACCCTGGTCGGGTCCATGGCATGGTTCGTGCCGTACTGGGTGTGGGCCATCATATTCGTCACAATGCTGGTCATCAGCCTACTCACGTTCAGGGCGAGCAACTACAGGAACACCGTCGGGATCCTGGTGTTCCTTGTCACCTTCATGATGTTCGTCACCCACAAGCACACGGAGATCGCCTTCATTCCCTTCGCCCTGCTCCTGATCCAGCGTTCCAGGTACTGGGTCCTCGCCTACCTCTTCTGCCAGTACTTCATCATGTTGCGGATGGTCCACAGCGAGCTTGCCAACTATCTGTTCCCCCTCACCTTCGTCATATGGGCCGCCCTGGTGTGGGAGAATGTGATGATCGCGAGGGAGGCGAAGGAGGCGAAGGAGGGGCCTGGCGATATCATCCGGCCCTTGGACGGGTCATCCGGGGCATCGCCGTCCACCTAGGGCATGGCCTCGTCTATCATGACCACCAGATCTTCAACAATCGCAATGTGTAAATACTCCCATTCCGTGCCTGGCCTGCTGGGGTGGTGAGATCCAGAACAGGACCAAGATAGCCATCATGATGCTCCTGGCCGTCCTCGTGATGGTTGCCCTGGTCCTGCAGGCGGACCCCGACGAGATGGCTGACCTCCTGGAGGGAATGGACCTCACCATCATTGTAGCAGTGATCGGGCTGTACCTTCTCAACATTATAGCGAAGGTCCTCCGATGGTATGCCCTCCTGTCGAGGAAGGAGAACACCCCGTCCCTCGGCAAGGTGGGCCTCTACTTCCTTATCGGGATGGCCATCAACAACTCAACCCCAGGTCGCGTCTCGGGGGAGCCCGTACGCGCCTACATGGTCAAGACGGGAACGGACTACCCCATGGGCCACGGCATGGCCAGCATCTTCCTTGAGAAGACCATCGACACCA
>JAUVEQ010000158.1 GCA_030594725.1 Methanobacteriota archaeon | reverse complement strand
AAGGTGTCCAACTCGAGGCCATCGTACTCGGCTATGAACGTCTTGTTGCCGATGGTGTTGACCTTGAAGGTCCAGTTGAACTCGAAGTACCCCTGGGAGTCGGTGAGGCCCGTGTCGATGAGACGCTTCCGGGCGCGCTGTCCCTCGTCCTTGTAGTACACAGACACGTTACCGTTGGCGATGGGCTGGAAGTTGTCGTCCTGCAGCAGGATCCGACCGTAGGTCTCCTTGTCCCTGTAGACGATCTCGGTCAGGGGATCGAAGATCTCGCCCTCCACCCTGAACTCGGCCATTGTCAGTATCGAGTTGGCCTTAATGACCACCTGGGTCACGTTCCTGGATGGCTCGTAGAAGTCCGTCCCGTTGAAGTCCAGTACCAGGCTCACCTCTCCATAGCCGAACTTGTCCGGCTCGATGGGGGCTGTGAAGGTCACGGAGCCGTCGAAGGCGGTACGCTTGTACGACACGACGATCTCGTCGATGAGCAGGGTCACGATCTCCCTCTGGACCTCGACGCCTCGGAAGCCGCCCCAGTCCTCGTAGAGCTTGCCGGAGATCTGGACCTGCTGGCCGCGGATCAGGTTGAAGGACCTGTCACGGCGCTCCAGGATCGTGTGTACCTTGACGGTGTATGTGGCCGTGGTCTCGTTCGCGAGGTAGATCTTCGTCCCCTTGAAACGAGCGATGACGGAGATGTTGCCGACCTTGTCCTCGTACTGTATGAAGTACTGCAGGGAGAAGGTCCCGTCCGTCTTGGAGGTGGCCCTGCCGATCTCGGGGGCTCGCTTCCATATGATGTATATGGGCATGTTGGCGACGGGTTGGCTCTTGTCGTCCTTGCATGTCCCATTGATGTACACCCACTCTCCCTTGTACACGTCCTGGTCGATCAGTGTGATGAAGGTCTCGGACACCACGGTGTAGTTGGCGTACTCCCTGATGGGCTCGTAGAGGGACTGTCCCTCGTAGTCGAACATCACGAGGACGTCGCCCAGCTCGTGGGTCGAGGGCACCAGGTAGTCGACGGAGAAGGTGCCGTCGAAGCTGGTCCTCCTGTTGCCGATGGGTTGTCCGTTCCAGAAGATCTTGAGGAACTCGCCGGACACGGGGTCGCCCAACTGCTGGTCCTCGGTGGACTGGTCTGCCACCACGCGCAGGTCGCCGTGGATGTCGAGGGTCTGGCCCCGGAAGCCCTGGAGCTCCTCCTTGCCGGGCAGGGACACGTACACCTCGGCCTTGACGTAGTAGATGTCCGTCATCTGGATGGCGGTGTAGTAGTCGTCACCGGGGAAGCGGAAGGTCGTATTGGCGGGACCCAGGATCTGGTCCCATGCCACAACGTAGTTGATCGAGACCTCGCCGGTGTCGCGGTCCATGGTCCTCGGGGGACCGACGCGCTCACCTATGCCATCCTCGACGGCCCAGGTCCGGTCCCAGTAGATCGTGACCTGGTAGAAGTAGGCGTGACCCCGAATGTTCATCTGGGGCACATCGTTCATGTTGTCCTTGAGGTACGCCACCAGCTTGACGGGATTGTTCCGGTTTCCCACCTTCTTTGTGGCATTCATCTCGAACTCGAAGTGGGTTATGCGCTTGACATCGATGTCCTCTTTGGCCTTGTGGTACCTGAACAGCAGGTCGCCCTTGAAGATCACACTGACCTCGTGCCTGTCCGCGGTGGTGGCCATGGGTATGGTCACCTGGTAGGCGAAGGTGCCGTCGGTCCTGACGTCCAGGGTCTTGTCGATGCTGTAGAATACGAAGGCCACCTTCACGTTGTCGGAGCCCACGTAGCGGGTGACGTTGAACTCGTAGTAGTTCCAGTCACCGCTGATGAGCTGGTTGCTCATGAAGTAGAAGGCGTTATCCTCGTCCCAGGTCGAGCCGCCATCGACGGAGACCATGACGTAGGTGTAGTCCTCCTCCCAGTACACGGACCACCAGGACCAGAAGGACATGATGTACTCCTGGTCCGCCGTGAAGTTCATCCGGGGTGTGATCAGGTACGACCAGGCTCCCCTATCGTAGTCCCTCTCCAGGTTGGTGCCGTAGAGATTGGAACCGGAATGGGGGGCCATGGGACCGACGGAGCCGCCGGGGCTGCCGCGCATCCACTGGTTGCCGACGCCCCTGCCGGGCGCGGTGTAGGTGTTCCATTCCTCGGCCTCCTCGTCCTCGAAGTTGTCGAAGAAGTCGGCCCCGGTGACCCGGATATCGTCCAGGTAGAAGCCGTCCGAGGTCTGGCCAAGGAGGACGTTGTCGAACCTGAGCTGCAAGCCCACGCTGGTGATCGTGCGTCCGGTGTCGTCCGCCAGGTTGCCCGAGATGGTGATGGGCTGGCCGACGGTCACGGAGCCAGGGGTGACGTCCACGCCTATCACGGTGGGGTGATTGACGTACATGACGGCCCTGTAGGTGAGGGGCTTGTAGGTCTGGTCGGGGACCGCTGGCGGGTCTCCAGCGAAGTGCACTATGAGCTCGTACTCGCCCGCATCCTTGTTGATGTCGAGAAGGAACTGGAAGGAACCGTTGCCGGTGTCGATGAAGGGCTCGATGACGGTGGTGTTGTTGCCGGTGTTGCCGGGGGTCATTGCAACAGGGGCTCCGTCGAACTCCACCTCGATCGGAACGGTGGCGATGCCGATGTCGTCGTAGTAGGTGGTGTTGATCTCAACGATGGTCTCGAAGAGCTTTCCATGGATCTCGTGGACCGTTCCGTTCTCGAAGGTCACGGGGTCGACCAAGCCCGCGGTCAGGTCTTCCCTGGTGGGCAGGGGTACCCACTCATCATTGACCTCAATGAGGAGCACGCAATCGGTGTTCGTCTGGATACCGATCTCCTTGTCACCGCCCGGGAGAGGCGGCAACGGAGGCCTGGGACCGTTGGGGTCCAGGGTATCCAGGTATCCCAACATGGGATCGATTTCAACCTCCGGAACAACGTCCGGCGTGATCAGAGTGTTGTCTACATCGGAGGGTGCGGTAGTGGGTGCTTGGGTGCTCTGTCCGTAGAGATCCCCCGCGGGGAGGACCGGATCCAGAGCGGCTGCCAAGGAGCCCATCGACATGATGAGTACGATTAGTACTGCGAGACCTTTCTTCATTTGGCTTCGCCCCCAGAAGCGAATAGTTTTTTTGACATTCACGGCGTCCAGGACATATATCCTGGTTATACCCATCCTCCTTGGATGGACGCCGGAATGTGGTATAGAGAGTTGTCTATATAAGTGTTTGCATATTCTACCACCGCAAAGTGACACCAAATTGAGGACACTGGCTACCCCAGAATCGGAGGTCGATTTTCACGTTTTTTTCGACCCGATTCTACCCCCTATTTCGGGGTGTCCTTCCGGGTCTCTTCTAGGAGTCCGTACGGGCCGGGGAAGAGGGGGCAATCGGAGTCGTCGTCCGGACAGGGCCCGGAGACGCAGGGACGGCCCGCGTTCTCGAAGATCACCGGGGCGACCCGTCTGCATTCCTCCAACATCTTCAATGCCGCCCTGCGGATCTCCCACTGGGCTCGGAGGCAGCAGCGCAGCCGGAAGAAATGGAGCAGCTCCCTGGCGTTCATCGTGATGGTGATGTTCGTCGTCGCAGCGTTGGGCAGTACGAACCGGGCATCCTCCTCGGTGATCCCGGCCTCCACCAGCTCCCGGTAGGCCTGCCAGGCCTCCTCGATGGTCCTGTCGAACACCCTCTTTGCCTCGGGACTGTCCTCCACCTCGGGGGGGGTGACGTAGGTGGCCGCGTCGAACCGGACGTATCGTTGGCTCTGCTGGCTGTAAGATGCGATGCGATGCCGGACCAGCTGGTGGGTGAGGGTCCGGCTGACGCCTTCGAGGGAGAAGGTGAACACCGCATGTTCCACCACGCTGTGGTGGCCGCGGCCAACGGTGTGCTCGAGCAGCCTCCTCACCTTCTTGTCGGACAGGTCCTGGTGGAGGTCCGACGCGCCATTGGCGGAGTAGCAGGAGGAGGCGGCCGCCGCGCAGACACGGTCGGGGTCCTGGGTATGTCTAAGGAGGACGACCTTCATGGGTTTTGCTCCGGTAACTCTACCCCATAAGCGGTCCCAGGGAAAAAGGTATTGGTCGACGGCATCGGAGGGGTGCGGGCCAGGGCCGGGAGGGAAAGGTCTAATATCGCTCGGTCCGTTCGGGTGAATGGACGCGATGTACACTTTCACCTCGGCCTGCAAGCTCCTCATCACCGGCGAGAGACCCACCGTGGTCTATGTACTGACCTCCGAGCTGGAGTTCATCAAGGAGATGATGCCCGTGCTACAGGGCACGCCCCTCATCGTGGCCTCCTCGAACCAGCAGATCCTCGACCTGCTCAAGGAGCGGAACATCCTGAACACCCGGGTGACCCTCCAACCGGACCTGGGCCTCGAGGTGCTCGACCTGGCAAGGGAGCTTGTCGAGCGGGCGTTCCTCGAGGGCTTCATCACGGTCAACGACCGGGTGATGTGCATCGTGAGGGCCGGCATCGAGAGCACCTTCATCTACGACTTCAAGGACGTGGGCCTGGCCCACCTCAAGGCGGACGTGGGGAAGCGGGTCCCCGTGGAGCTCATGGAGAACGTCATCCAGCTCGCCTTCCAGATAGCGAGGGAGGGAAGGGAGGGCGCCCACGTTGGAGCCCTGCTCGTAGTGGGTGACACCGAGGCGGTGATGCGCAACTCCCGCCCCCGCATCATCAATCCCTTCCAGGGCCACGCGGAGAAGGAACGGGAGATCTGGACGATGGCCAACTGGCACACCATCAAGGCCTACGCCCAGATGGACGGGGCCACCGTGATCGACGAGAAGGGCGTGGCACAGGCGGCGGGCCGGTACCTGTCCTACACGTGGGACGTGTACCTTCAGGGCGGCCTGGGCGGCCGTCACATCGCCGCGGCCTCCATAACCAAGATGACGGATGCGATAGCTGTCGTGGTGTCCTCATCCTCCGTCGTGAGGGTCTTCAAGGACGGAACGGAGATATACAAAGCATCCGCATATTGATGCCCGAGGGGGTTGAGCATATGACGGCCTCAGGAACAGTAGATGAGGTGGGGGTCCGCCTCTTCTTCACAGGCAGGGTCCAGGGTGTCTTCTTCCGAGCGAACACGAAGGAGGAGGCCCTCCGTCTGGGCCTCCGCGGCTGGGTACGTAACCTGCCCGACGGCCGGGTGGAGGCCTGGGTGGAGGGCGACCGACAAGCTGTCGGCCAGCTGCTCGAGTACTGCCAGGACGATATACCGAACGCCCGGGTAGACATGGTTGACATGGAGGAGGGTACACCCTCGGGGGACTACCCCTCCTTCGAGATCCGCATGTAACCGTGGTCCCGGTAATCGGCCAGGACCTCGTCATGGTCGAAGGCCAGCTCCGGTGGTGACCTAAGGTCGTGCCATGCCGCCTCGGCGGCGTCGTCGCCGCCGACCACATCCCCATCATCCACCGATACGGCGTAGACCACGCTTATCGTGTGGCCTCGAGGGTCCCGGTCCGGACGCGAGTAGGCTCCCACGATGCCGAGGACCTCTCCCACTGCCCCCGTCTCCTCCCCGAGCTCCCGGAGCACTGCCTCCTCGAGATGCTCGCCCCTGTCGACGAAACCCCCGGGAAGGGCCCAACTCCCCTCGAACGGGGGGTTTCCCCGGCGGACCAGTAGCACCTTGTCGTGTCGGATGGCGACGGCGTCGACGGTCAGGCGCGGATGGGGGAAGGCTCCCCGGCGCACCTCCTCCTGGAGGGCGTCCTCGACCCTCCGAAAGGTATCCAGCATCTCCCTTCCCAGGGGGGTCAGCACGGTGCTGCCGCCCGAGGTCCCTCCCCTGGTGCTCTCCACGATGGGCGCCCCGGCGGCCTCGGAGATCTTCCTTATGATGCCCCACGCGTACCGGTACGACATCCCCATCTCCTTGGCGGCCTCGGAAAGGGAGCTCCGTTCCTCCACCAGCTCGAGCAGCTCCGCCCTCCCCTCGCCGAGGAGCGCGTCGCCGTCGAGGGAGTCCAGCCTGACCTTGATACCGATATGATATCGCATGTCCACTCGCATGGTCCGCAAAGGGGAAAAAGGCTGCGCTGGGGAACGGAATATGAAAAAAGGAAGGATGAGCCGGGCGGCAAGCCCGGCTCTAGACCCCGTCCCCGTCCTACTGGAGGACGTGGATGTTCTTCTCGGCGCACATGTCCCTGAGGATCTTTGGCCACACGGTGACCGATATCTCACCCAGGTGGGCGCGCTTCAGCAGGAGCATCAGGGTCCGGGACTGGCCGATACCGCCTCCGATGGACTGCGGGTACTCGCCCGTCATGATGCCCTGGTGGTAGGGGAGCTCCAGGGAGTCGAGCTGGTTGGACAACTCCAGCTGCTGCCGGAGGGTCTCCGCGTTGACCCGGATCCCCATGGAAGTCAGCTCGTGGCGGCGCTTGGTCACGTGGTTCCACACCAGGATGTCGCCGTTCAGCCCGTGGGCGGGCTTGCCAGCAGGCGTGGTGGTGGGAGTGACCCAGTCGTCGTAATCAGCTGCCCGCATCTCGTGGGGGTAGCCGTCCTCGAGGGGCCATCCGATGCCGACTATGAAGACCGCAGGGTACCTCTGCAACACGGCGGTCTCCCTCTGCTTCCTCGGAAGGTCGGGGAACATCTCCAGGATCTCCTCGGCATGCAGGAACGTGAGCTCGTCGGGAAGGTTGGGGTGCTTGGACTCCTTGAGGGCGGGGAATTCGCCCTGTATGTACACCTCGGCTCCCTTGAGCACCTTCCAGATCCTCTTGACGGTGTCCTTGAGGTAGTCCAGGTTCATGTCCTCAGCGGTGATGACCTTCTCCCAGTCCCACTGGTCCACGTAGGCCGAATGGTCGTGGTCCAGGAAGTAGTCCTTCCGAACGGCGCGCATGTCGGTGTTCAGCCCCTCACCCACCTCGAAGCCGAACTGCTTGAGCGCCCAGCGCTTCCACTTGGTGG
>JAUVEQ010000311.1 GCA_030594725.1 Methanobacteriota archaeon | reverse complement strand
AGGTCCGCATCGACGACGGCGCCTGGACGCAGGTCACCGGGACCGGTTCCTGGGATCATCTCGTCGCCATCGCCGGTCAGTTCTCGGGGGCGCACACCCTGGAGGCACGCAGCTACGACGGCGAGCAGTACTCGGACATCGTGTCCATCGCCTTCACCATCGACCGGCCTCCCACGGTCACCATCACCACCGAGGAGATCGAGAAGGCCTTCACCAAGGGCTTCGACGTGGAGGGTACCGCCTCCGACGACAACGCCGTGGTCGATCTCGAGTTCCGTCTCGACGATGGGGAATGGGAGACATCGGCAGGAAGCCAGGCCTGGGCGTACGCCATCAAGGTGGGGGACCTGGAGAAGGGCGAGCACACCCTCGAGGTGAGGGCGTGGGACGGCGTGCAGTACTCCTATACCCTGACCTATACCTTCGATATCAAGGAGCCCGAAGAGGAGGGGCCCGGGTTCAGCGCGATCATCGTCGCCCTCGGCATCCTCTCCGCGATACTGATAACCACCATCGAGAGAAGAAGAGTAACGCCCTGATAAGGGGTTGGATCCCTGGATGTGAATGCGGACAGATCCACCGATAATAACTACATTTATTTACCACACGATTAATCGAATCATGGGGTGAATGTGTGAATGCGATGCGGGTCTTGATTGTCACTTTATTGATACTCCTCGCTCCATTGGCCATGCTTTCCCAATCCACCTCAGCGGAGGACGCACATCAGGTCTACATGTTCTTTGAGGAACAAATCTATGGACTTGGTGACACCGTTGAAATCAACGCCACGGTCCTCACCAACAGCGAGTATTCCGATCTAGTAGAGATCTACGTCAACATCGATCAGCTCGATGAATCGCATCGAAGGATCAACATGACCAGGATGTCAGTGGGGAGGTTCAACGCTAACCTCACCGTTCAACTCGGAGACATCAATGAATACGGTGCGGTTCGCTTCGCCGTCGTGGCTAGATTCGACGACGATACGTACAAGAATGATCGTGCTGGCTTCTACACAAAGCTAAAAGCCCCCCTCCTGGCGGACATTATTCTAACCGACCCGAACGATGACGCCGTGGAGTTCGGGGACGAAATCGAGTTCACGGTCAAGGTCCAATTCATGGGAGAGCCGGTCGACCCCGACGAGGGGTCGCTCATCATCTTAGGTCTAGAAGAGATAAGACGTAGTGATTTCATTGGATCCCTGGTGAATGTCTCTCGGATCGCCAAGGGCCACTACAATGGGACGTTCTGCATCCCTGCGGACCGGAACGAAAGCGCTAAATTCAGTCTAATCCCACAGGCTAACTACACGGTTGGAGATAGAACGTGGAGCGTTGAGGGATACTCTTCCTACTATAGACACTTGAATGTCAACCTGTTCGAAGTATGGGCACAGATGGAAGATGTCACTAGGGAGTCGGCTAATCTGGTCCTCCACGTGACCGATCTTGCCGGCAATCCGGCTGAGGGTGCCATCGTTGAATTCAACCTCACATACCGCGATGCCGAGGGACACTATATCGTGGAACCGATGTCGGGATCAGTGGGGGTTGAGGGTCATGCGGACTTCATCCTCTCGTACGAGGGGCTTTACAACGAATCCGTGTGGGTCGATGTTCGGAACGGCGTCGTCAAGTTGGACGGACTGTTGCAGTACTTCTCGGGGAGAGTGTACGTCCCTGAATGGAACGGAACGAGCCCACCAACATCATCCGGCTATACAACTATTGATGTCGAGAGTCCCGTCCAGCCACGGTCGGTGATACCAGTTGGGATACAGTTCGTAGAGGACGACGAACCGGAGGAGGGGCGCCAGATCTACGTCACTGTGAGAACTGACCGCGAGGTTCTGTACACTATCGAGATGGCCACTGGAGCGGATGGCTGGGCTAATTTTTCATTCACGGCACCTGATCTGGAGAGCGGAGATGGGACGTCCCTTAGCGTAACTATAGAGTGGTCGTATTGGTGCGAAACCGGGTGGGGAGAGATATGGCTCAATACCCGATCGACAAGAATAATCGTCGGCGAGGAGCCCGTTGAGCGTTTTCACACGCCCTGGCTCGACCCAGAGACAACCCTCGAAGCGGATGAATTCCCTCCTTACGGTCCGATCGACATCCGTATGGACAACCCTGACGCTGACGGCGACGCGGAGATAGCGATCTTGCTATGGGCCGTCGGCAAGATAGACGGTTATGTGGAGCAGGGTCTATACCCAGGTTATCAAAAATGGAGTGCGGGTTCCGGGTTCATGGGTCGCTCCTTCATCAGGCCGATCAATCAGGTACAAGCCACTTGGAACGGTGAGGCCTACACGGCCTCCGTCTACCTGCCGTTCTACCTGCCCGATGATATAGAGATCTTCATGTACGGTGCGATAGAGTTCATCGACTCACCGGTCCAGGACATAAGGGGTGCCCTCCTCGATGGACTCGTCGCCACACTCCCCCATGCGAGGCCGGAGGTCACCGTTGACGTCCCTGAGGAGCATGGTTGGTATAAACTTACGCTCAACGCCTCTGGAACAGCCTCCTCGGTGATCAACTTGGAGCAAGTAGAGATCAGGTTAGACCTCGGCCCATGGATCGTTGCGAACGGCACGGAGGTTTGGAGCCTCTCGCTGGACTTATCGGACCTAGTTGGTGAGGACCACATCCTATCTGTACGGGCCTTCGATGGCACCCAGTACTCTGACACCGTTGAGGTCACCTTTACTGTGGAGGAAGAGGATCCTTCCCCAAGACCTACCAGCATGAACTGGTGGTACATACTTATCGTGATCGTAATTGTCCTCGGTACTATCGTTGTGGTACGCTCTCGTCCGCAACGATCGTCATGATGCCGCCAACCGCCTGATCCTCCAGATGTAGGGCACGTCCGTCGCAATATGGGACCACACCCCTATGGCAACGGGCACGAGCACCGAAGGGGCAAGCAGGTAGGCTAGCAACGTGGCCACCACCGCGAAGGCGAGGTGCGTCCAGATGATGGTCCTGAAGAGGCCCTTCCGGTACAGCACGACCAGGAAGACCTCCAGGTCCTGCGTGGCCACCATGGGGTCCGACCAGGGGACCAGCTCCGGGTCGGTCTTGGCCGCCCGACGGGTCAGTATTATCACATCGAGGTCGATGAGCGCGGCGACGGTCCCTGCGAGCAGGACCCAGCCCAGCCAGGGCCAGATGCCCGAGGCCGGGTCTATCAGCAGCTCGTCTATCATCTCGGGGTAGAAGCCGTAGATGACGGCCGCGGTGACCACGGCGGCGACCATGAAGTGGTTCTGGGGCAGCATACCAGGTTCACCTATTCGCTCTCAGGTCCTTCGTTATCTTCCTCGTCGACCACGACATCCTCTTCATCGTGATCCTGCTCCGATTCCTCCTCATCATCCTCGACGTCGCTTCCCACAGGAGATTCGGAGGAAGGGAACAGCATGAGGACCAGGAGGGCTAGGATGATAATGACCAGGAGTCCGACCAGAACGTACCAGAACGCGTCGCCACCCCCGGTGTCGTCGTCATGTTGGTCACCATCGGGCTCCTCATCCTCCGTGACCGAAGTGAGGACGGAGATCTTGAACTGGGCCGTGGTCGTGTCTCTCCAATCGGACAGGGTGACGACGATGGTGTGGTTGCCCACCTGCATCTCGGTGGGTGTCCAGACCAGATGTCCCTCCGATGAGATGACGAGGCCGGCGGGGCCCTCCTCGAGGGTGAACACCGTGCTGTCCTCATCCTCGTCCGAACCTACAACCAGGAAGGAGAGGGTCGAATTCGCCTTCGCCTCCTTGTCGGGTATCGGGTCGATCTTGGGAACTGCGTTCGGTAACATTTCGACGACGATCGTGAAACTGTGGGTCACCGAATCCGTTCCATCACTTGCCATGACCTCGATATTGAAGCTCCCTGGCACTGGGTTGAACCATGTCACGATGCCCTTCTCTTCGTCTACCGCTATGTTGGAATCCGGCT